>CAYGTM010000573.1:0-1505 GCA_964352795.1 uncultured Phycisphaera sp. | reverse complement strand
GGTTGATGCCAAAGGCCACGCTCGCGTCGCCTAGCGCGCCGGGCGCGATGACATCGGGCGAGACGCTCGACAGATCCAGGCTCGCGGCGCTCGACAGCGTGTCGGTGTCCAGCAGCACGCTGGTCTGGCCGCCGACGACATCGATCTGTGCCATGGCCGTGCCGCAGCAAGCCAGCGCGGCCGCCGTTGCAGTGAGTGTTCGTACTCTCATTGGATTCCATCTCCTCTATGCGGCGCGGACGGTTGGTCCGCGACCAAGTCCCAGCGGCCGCACACCGCGGCCTGCGGGAAGGTTCGATTAAACGTACGACCAGTTGCGAAGATTGCCCGGGTTTTCGGGCAAATCAGGGCGCGCCGCGGGGAAATGGGATCGGGCATGTCCGAGCACCCGGCGCGGGGTTCCCGAGCGTTCGTGAGCGTGGCGTTAATAATAAAACGGCGTGAAGGGCAAAAGGATCGACACGGCGATCAGCAGGATGATGACCCATTCGAGGGTTTCCAATCGCCTCGTGCTGGCCACGCTCTCCATCTTGTCGTAGAGGTTGTCGGTGGCCTCCAGCTTGCGACGCACGCTGGCGTGCCAGGCGGGCAGGTCGAAGCGGCCCGCGGCCAAGCGGTACAGCCGGGCCAGGTACTGGTTGCCCAGCAGCTTGATGGCGTTGTTGACGCCCTCGAACATGACGGCGGCGTCGGTCTGGGCGGCGGCCACGCGGCCCAGCACGCGGCCGGTGGCAAAGCCCGGCCAGATGCGGCGGCGGACGAGGGTGTTGAGCGTCTCGTCGGCGTGGTCGAGGATGGCGTCCAGTTCCTGGTCGAGCACGCGCAGCTCGAGCAGTTCGACGTTGGCGTGCTGGAGCACGGCGATGACGTCCTGGGGCTCGCGGTCGAACAGCAATGCGGCGTTCCAGTCGATGATGGCCAGGTCCTGGTCGGTGTACGCGATGCGGCCGGCCAGCGTGCGCTCGGCCTGCTGGGCGCTCACGGGCGAGCGTTCGGCCTCGATGGCCATGGCCAGCAGGGCCTCGTGCTGGGCGACCAGTTGCTCGGGCGTGGTGCCCTCTGGCCAGCGTTCGACCGAGAGCACGGTGTAGTCCTCGACGGCCTGGTGCAGGTGGGGCCGCTCGATGGCACCGGCGATGGCCTCCATGATGCGCGTGAGGTGGCCCCGGGCGTCGGCCTCCAGGGCCGGGTGCTCGTGCAGGGCGCACGCGACGGCGGGCAGGCCCTCGATGGTGGGCGGCAGGGGCGTGCGGTAGGTCAGCAGGGCGGCACCGAAGTCGTAGAGCAGCAGTTCGATGCTGGCGTCGGTGGACAGATTGAGTTCGGCCGGGCCCACCGGCAGCGTCTCGCCGGCCAATACGAGCAAGAGCGGCGGTGGGCTGTAGTCGAACCACACCGGGGCCGGGCGGCGGGCTCGGACCACGCGGCGGCGGGTGGCCTCGCGCACCAGCGGCTCGGCTTTGTCCAGATCGACCTGGAAGCCGATGTCGAAGGCCAGCATGGTC
>CAYGTM010000572.1:0-1517 GCA_964352795.1 uncultured Phycisphaera sp. | reverse complement strand
CGTTGGCGCTGTCGATCCAGCTCTCGAGCGCGGGGTCGTGGGTCTCGTCGATGGGGGAGTGGGAGTGGGGGTTTGTAGGGTTGGGCATGGGTCCTCCTGAACATCCTGAAGGGGCAGTTTAGAGCCACCGTCGCCCGTGGCCACCCCGCGAACCCTTCTTTGCCGGCTGGCCCCGCTATATTGCCTGTTCTCATGGCCGATCCCAAACAGAGCCTGGCCGCCCGCCTCTCCAAGCGATTCCGCTTGAAGAAGGAGTGGTACGTCGTGGGCCTGGGGGCCATCGTCGGCACGCTCACGGGCCTGGGGGCCCTGGGCTTCGCCGAGGCGTTGCACTTCGCCGAGAAGCAGGTCCGCACCGCCCAGATCGCCCTGCCCGTGTGGCTCCTGTTCGTCGGGCCGGTCATCGGCATGGCCCTCACGGGCGTGCTGGTGCGGCTGTTCGCCAGCGATGCCAGGGGCCACGGGGTGCCGCAGGTCATGCGGGCGCTCATCGAGAAGGGCGGGCATATCCCCGCGCGCGTGGGCCTGACGAAGGTGGCCGCGAGCATCGCGACGGTGGCCAGCGGCGGGTCGGCGGGCACCGAGGGCCCCATCGTGCAGATCGGCGCGACGGCGGGCTCGGTGGTGGGCCAGCGGTTGGGCGTGCCGCGCGAGCAGATGATGACGCTGGTGGGCTGCGGGGCGGCCGCGGGCATCAGCGCCATCTTCAATGCGCCCATCGCCGGGGTGTTCTTCGCGCTGGAGATCCTGCTGCGGGATTTTTCCTTGAAGACCTTCACGCCCATCGTCGTGTCGGCCGTCTTCGCCGCGGCGGTGACGCACATGGCCCAGGGGCAGAACGAGGCGATCTTCACCGTCACCCAGCTCGAAAACCTCACGTTCACCGCGCTGGAGTTTCCCAACTACATCGTGCTGGGGCTCTTGTGCGGGCTGCTGGCCATCGGCTTCAACCGCACCCTGCACGCCTGCGAGGACCTGTACGCCCGCATAAAGCTGCACTGGCTCGTCGCCCCGATCACCGGCGGCCTGATCCTGGGCGCGCTGGGCATTGGGTGGATCCTGATGGTGCGGGCCGCCGGTGGAGATGCGGGCGGTGGGGGCAGCGAGGCCAGCGACATCCCCAGCTTCTTCGGCAACGGCTACGAGACCATCCGCTGGCTGCTGGACCCCACCAGTTATGACGCCGTGGGTGGGGCGTCGGCGGTGGCGGCCGATGCGGCGACCCACGGCCCGGGAGAAGCTCACGGCGCCCACGGCTCGGCGGCGCTACCTCTGGCCATCTGGCTCATCGCGTTGCTGGTGCTCTTCAAGGCGGCGGCCACCAGCGTGACGCTGGCCAGCGGCGGCTCGGGCGGCGTGTTCGCCCCCAGCCTGTTCATCGGGGCGGCCGGCGGGGCGGCCCTGGGCGTGGCCCTCGACCGCATCGGCCTGCTCCCGGCCGACAGCAGCCCGGCGGCCTACGCCCTGGTGGGCATGGCGGCGGTCATCGCCGGCAGCACGCACGGCCCGCTGACGGC
>CAYGTM010000571.1:0-1519 GCA_964352795.1 uncultured Phycisphaera sp. | reverse complement strand
CCCCCCCAAGCCGTGAGGCCCTGGCCCCGAGGCCCCCCTCTTTGCCTACCCTGCCCGCGTGATCAAGGTCCAGCGCATCACGCCCGCCAGCCCGCTGTACCCCAGCGCCGTCGCCCTGCGCGAGGGTGTCCTGCTGGGCCCCATCGGCTACGACCACAAGAAGTTCCTGGCCGAGTACCCACGAGTCGATGAGCGGGCCGAGCACTTCGTGGCTGTCATGGATCACCCCACGGGCTCGCGCGTCGTCGGCTGCCTGCTGCTGCTGACCGACGAGAAGCCCAGCGAGGCCGGGGCCACGCAGGCCAAGGTCATGCAGATGGCCGTCGACCCGCAGCGCCAGGGCGAGGGGCTGGGCCGCCGCCTCGTCGTCGCCGCCGAGGCTCGGGCCTTCGGCGAACTGGGCTTGAGCCGCCTCTACTGCCACTCGCAGGATCCCGCCGTCGGCTTCTACGAGCGGTGTGGCTGGCACCCCGAGGGCGAGCCCTTCACCGAAGCGGGCATCGGCCACCGCAAGATGGTCCTCGACGCCCCGCCTCAGCCAAGCGGCGACGAGGCCGCGAGCGTGCTGGAGGGTGATCCGATGTATGAGGATGGGGTCTAGGGAGCCTCCTTGGCGAGCACCCCAGCCCTGCCAGATCGGCAGGGCGGCGGCCTCAAGGGCATCCTGGAGAGCCCCCAAAGCCCGCGTCGTGGCATCCGTTCTCGTGAACGCCCTTGGCATCGTACTTGCCATACTTCTGGCACGGGTCGCCGCAAGGTCGGCCGAATCGGCTTGTTAGGAGGGCCACAACCATGTCCAAGATCATCGGTATCGACCTGGGCACGACCAACTCGGTCGTGGCCGTCATGGAAGGCAGCGAGGCCAAGGTGCTCATCAACGCCTCGGGCAACCGCACGACCCCCTCGGTCGTCGCGTTCACCGACAAGGGCGAGCGCCTGGTGGGCCAGCAGGCCAAGCACCAGCAGGTGACCAACCCCAAGAACACCATCTACTCGATCAAGCGCTTCATGGGCCGTCGCCACAAGGAAGTGGCCAGCGAAGAGAAGAACGTGCCCTACGAGGTCACCGGCGGGGCCGACGAGTTCGTGAACGTCACCGTGCGCGGGCAGAGCTACACGCCCCAGCAGATCAGCGCGTTCATTCTCATGGAGCTCAAGAAGGTCGCCGAGGATTACCTTGGGGAACCCGTCACCGAGGCGGTCATCACCGTTCCCGCCTACTTCAACGACAGCCAGCGGCAGGCCACCAAGGACGCCGGCGAGATCGCGGGCCTCACGGTCAAGCGCATCATCAACGAACCCACCGCCGCGGCGCTCGCCTACGGGCTTGAGAAGAAGGCAAACGAGAAGATCGCCGTCTTTGACCTCGGCGGCGGCACCTTCGATGTTTCGATCCTCGATGTCGGCGACGGCGTGTTCGAGGTGCTGTCCACCAACGGCGACACCCATCTGGGCGGCGACGACTGGGACCAGCGCCTGATCGACTTCCTCGCCGACGAGTTCCGCAAGGCCGAAGGCG
>CAYGTM010000570.1:0-1529 GCA_964352795.1 uncultured Phycisphaera sp. | reverse complement strand
CACCCGCCTTCTTCACCCCGGGCGGCCCACGGCCGCCGCCGAGCCGTTACCCGTTCCCGAGGCTTCGCCCCAGCCCGAACCCGAGCAGAACCTCGAGCGTCTGCTGGCCGGCAAGGTTGGCGTGTTGACGTTCGAGCGCTACTTCCAGGGCCAGGCCAAACTCCAGCGGACCGAAGACGGGCTGCGGGTGATCGTGGCCTCGCGCTTTCTGGTCCCCATCGTCGAGACACGCTTCCGCCAATCTCTGATCGAGATCGCCGACGGCGGCACGGTGTCCTTCATCGATAGGCCCGAGGACTTCCCCGCAGCCAAGGCGGTCAAGGCCACCAAGGCCATCCGCCAGAAGCCGCAGGAGCTGGCCCCCACGCCCCATCCGGCCCAGCGCGAGCGTGCCGTGCGGCTGGAAGGCTTCGTCATCGGCAAGAGCAACCGCCTGGCCCACATGGCCGCGATGTCCATCAGCGACCCGAGTTCCTCGCCTCGCTCGGGCAACTTGTTGGTGCTCCACGGCGGCTGCGGCCTGGGCAAGACCCACCTGCTGCGCGGCATGGCGTACAACTACAACAGCCTGCGCGGCTCGGGCGGCAAGGCACGCTACGTCACCGCCGAGCACTTCACGAACGGCTTCCTGGCCGCCCTTCGGGCCAACACGACCGATCGCTTCCGCGAGCAGTATCGCGGCGTCGAGCTGCTGTGCCTCGACGACGTCCACTTCCTAGCCACCAAGGAAGCCACCAAGGCCGAACTGCTGCACACCCTCGACCAGATCCTCCAGAGCGGTTGCCGCTTGGCGTTGGCCAGCGACGAACATCCCCGGGATGTCGGCGGGTTGGGCAAGCAACTGGTCAGCCGCCTGCTGTCGGGCCTGACCATCGAACTGGGCGCGCCCGACCAGGAACTGCGCGAGGCCATGGTCCGCAAACTGGCCGCCACGCGCGGGCTAGCCGTGGATGCCGAGGTCGTGACGGCCATCGCCAACGCCTCGGTGTCTCGCAGCGAGGACGGCGAGGCCACCGCCTCGTTCCGCGATATCGAGGGCGATATGACCCGCGTGGACGCCTTCCACAACCTGCTGGACCGCGTGGCCGGCAAGCCCGCAGGCGATCGCGTGATGATGTCCACCGTGCATCAGGCTTTGGGCGTGCGTGCCAGCGTGGCCCGCAAGGCCGGCCCGGTGCGCGTCGAGGCGGTCATCGAGGGCGTCTGCAAGTTCCTGGGCGTGGGCAGCGCCGAGTTCACCGGCCGGGGCCGCCACCGCAGGGTCGTGCTGGCTCGGGCTCTGGTCGCCCTGATCTCTCGCCAGCTCACCACGGCGAGTTATCCCGAGATCGCCGGGGCCATGGGCAGGCCTAACCACTCCTCGATCATCACCGCCGTTCGGCGGATCGAGCGGCAGATGGCCGATGATGATCGCGTGGCTGTGGGCTGCGAGGCCGATGGGATGACCGTGGCCGAACTCGCCGCCAGCCTGGCCAAGCGGATCCGGCCGCAGGGGCGATAAACTTCCCCCTAGCCGGAAGGTTTCAGGC
>CAYGTM010000569.1:0-1530 GCA_964352795.1 uncultured Phycisphaera sp. | reverse complement strand
GCCGTGGCCAGGTCGTGCATCAGGACCGTGTAGCCCGCGACGACGAGCATGACGAGGACCTCGGCCTTTGGGATCTTGCGCCAGGTTTGTAAGGTGGTCCACTCGAACGTGCCGAACACCACCATGAGCATGACGCCCACCAGGGCGGCGATGGGGATGGACTCGATGAGCGGGGCCAGGAAGAGGATGAACACCAGGAGCGAAGCCGCGGCGGTGATGCCCGAGAGCCGGCCGCGGCCGCCGGACTTCACGTTGATGAGCGACTGGCCGATCATGGCGCAGCCGCCCATGCCGCCGAAGAAACCACAAGTTATATTGGCCGCACCCTGGCCCAGGCACTCGCGGTTGCCGTTGCCGCGGGTGTTGGTCAGCTCGTCGACGAGGGTCATGGTCATCAGGCTCTCGATCAATCCCACGCCGGCGAGGATGACGCTGAACGGCAGGATGATGAGCAACGTCTCGAACGTGAACGGGGGAAGATCGAAGTCGAGCCATGCGGGCCTGGGCAGGCCGCCGGAGATGCCCACGGCCGATTCGTCGACCGAGGCGATGGCGGCCTGGGTTTGCGCTTCGCTGAGGGGCGCGATGGGGGCGCGAGCGCTGGCTTCGAGCGCGATCGAGTCGCGCAGGGCTTGGGGGATGGAGGCCGAAGCGGCCGCGATGGCGGCCTGGTCGTTCGCCCTTTGGGCCTCGCGGACGGCGGCGGCCTTGGTGTTGTCGACCAACAGATCGCCCACCCTGCGCACGGGGGCCTGAGTGCGTGCGGTTTCCGACTCGCCGTCGGGCGACGCCACACCCGCGTTGATGGCGATGGCCGCCAGGGAGATGGTCACGATCGCCACCAGCGACGAGGGAACGGCGCGGGTGAGCCTGGGAAGCAGCGCGATGATGCCCACCGTGGCGGCGACCAGGGCCAGCATGATCCACAGGCGCGAGCCGCCGAGGAAGGCCATGGTCCCCGAATCGGTGAGCGCCTTGAAACTATCCGCTTGCGCGAGCAGGATCACGATGGCCAAACCGTTGACGAAGCCAAGCATGACCGGGTGCGGCACGATGCGGATGAACTTGCCAAGGCGGAGCAAGCCCGCGGCGACCTGGAACAGGCCACACAAGACGACCGCAGGGAAGAGGTACCCGATCCCGTAGTTGGCCACCAGCGCGACCACGACAACCGCCATGGCACCGGTGGCCCCCGAGATCATGCCCGGGCGCCCGCCGAAGATCGACGTGAGCAGGCAGATGATGAACGCGGCGTACAAGCCCACCAATGGCGGCACGCCGGCGACGAACGCGAAGGCGACCGATTCGGGGACGAGCGCCAGCGCGACGGTGAGGCCCGCGAGGATATCGCTCCTGGGAGACCCGCTCATGGCGGTGCGCAGGTCGAACAGGCGGGGCTTGGTCTTCACGAACTTGGGCAGGCGGATGGTGACTTCGGACATGGGCTCTCGGAGGGGGCAGGAACACCCGCCCGGCGGCGATGTCGATGATTTTCAAGGTTGGATTGGTGGGCGTCTCGATCCAGACCAG
>CAYGTM010000568.1:0-1538 GCA_964352795.1 uncultured Phycisphaera sp. | reverse complement strand
ACCGCCGGCCGCCCCAGCGCGGAACGTGATCGAATCGAACGGGCTCGGGGCCGGGTTCACGTCGCTCATATCGGTGTCGTAATCGAACCCGAGACCGCCGGAGATATCCACAAACCCGATGCTGCCGCCCACGGAGAAGATGATCTGGCTCGTCGCGTAGATGTCGCCCTCTTCCGGGCCGGTACCGATGACCTCCGACTGGCCCGTCACCAGGTATCCCAGGTCGCCGCCGATCTGGAAGATCAGTCGCTCGAAATCGGTCTCGATATCCGAGCCGGCGTAGATCTCGAACAGGCTGCCGGCGATCGTGAAACTGCCGCCGGCCAGGTCGGCCCGGCGATCATCGGGCTCGTCGAAGGGCGTGTTGTCGTCGGAGAAGTTGATGTTGTCGTCGGCGCTGATCTCCGCGCCCGCGCCGTCGAGCAGGTGCGTGCCCGAGCGGACCGAACCCACCGAGCCCGACAGCACGTTGAGCGAGATGCTCGAGCTGATGCCCGAGATGCCCGGGCCCAGCGCATTGGCCGGGAAGCCCATGCCCGAAGCCGTGCGATAGGCCCCGAGCGTCACGGGCGCCATGCCCGACACGTTCAGGCTGTACGTCGTTCCGGCGCCCGTGCTGCCGTCGTCGGCGACAGAGAGCACGATGTAGAACACCCCCGCGTACTCGGGCGTGTACTCCAGGAAGTACCGCCCTGTATTGAAGAATCGCTCGTTGGCATCCACCGCGGCCACCTGGCGGCCGCGGGCATCGACCACGCGGAGCTCGAAGGTCGGGTCGATGGCCAAGCCCTCGATAATCAAGGGCCGCGAGCCGTCCAGCGGAACGGCGAACACGTCGGAGGGATCTTCGTCCGTATTGACCGGGTCGCCAAAGCTCAGGTTGCCGACGATCTGCACCTGGCTGCCGACGTTGCCGATGAACTCGGCGCTGCCGATCGTGTCATTGCGGTAGTACTGGGCACCGAACACCGGTGTCACGTCGAAGTCCGAAAAGAAGTCCTGGTCGCCCGTGACCGCCGCGATCGAGCTCGCGATCGTGCCGAACGCCAACTGCTGGCGGATGGTGAACTGCGTGTCCAGGTCAGAATCATCGATCTCGATGCCCAGCGGGGATTCGATCTCGTTGTACCGCACCACGTCGCGCGGTTGGCGCAGCACCGAGGAACTCAGCTCGCCCACCACCGTCGTGTCCATGAGCGATCGGCCGCCGATGTGGACCTGCCCGAGCGTGCGCTCCACGAGCAGCTGCGCGCCGGTCTTGGTGATGAAGTTGCTATCGTCGCCCGACCACAGGCCGGCGTCGGAAGTGGAGAACAATGAACCAAGATCGCCCTTCACCGTGATCGAGCCCAGGATCGAGCCGAAGCCAAGGTGGTCGACCGCGCCATTGAACACCGACGAGCCGAACAGCAGCCCGTGGATGTTGATCGTCCCCACGTTCTGGGTCCCAAGCCCGAAGATGCCCTGAACGGGAATCACGAACGAATCGAAGTCCAGCGCGAACGTGCTCGCGGCGTCGTACGACGAGGCGGTCGAGT
>CAYGTM010000567.1:0-1543 GCA_964352795.1 uncultured Phycisphaera sp. | reverse complement strand
GCGGTGGTCTGGCCTGGTTGGCCGGGCGAGCCGGGTTGCCTCGGGTCACGGGTGTCGGGGGTGTCGGTCATGGACGGCCTCCACGGGAATCCCCAAACATACGCCACCGGGACGCCAAGAAAAACCCCAGGCGACGCAAACCGGACGGCCCTTGGCCCGGTCTAAGACGATGGGGACGCCCGCATGACCATCGACCGATCGCCAAAGGGGGCCACAGAGAACGCCGGTCAGTTCACGAACCACGTCGTGACGAACACAAGAGCGAACACCGACCAGAACGCCACGCCCGCCCAACTCAGGACCACCAACCACCGGGCCGGCTTGTGTTCGGCGGGGATGTCCTTCGAGGTCATCGCCCGATGGTTGAAGAAGGCGAGCAGCGGCGTGCCCAGGAAGCTCAGCGTGGTGGCCAGGTCGACCATGTCGGTGAGCGACCTGGCGAAGACGGCCAGGATCAGCACCGCGCCGATCGCCAGCGCGAGCAGCCACGCCCAATACTGGAGCCTCGTCTTGGACTCGCGGCCGAGGGCCTCGTAGACCAGGGCCGACATGGTTCGCGGGATCGCGTCGAGCACGGTGATGGTCGTGCTGAACATGACGGCGATGGCGCAGGTGGCGATGAGCGGGCGGGACCATTCGCCCAGGGAATCGGTGTACAGCCCCACGAGCTGGTTGGCGAACGCGCCGGCCGCGCCGGCGGGTTCTTCGCCGGCTCCGTAGAGCAAGGCCGCGCCCAGCACCACGAAGGCCAGCGCGAGCACGACACACAGCGCGTAGCCCACATAGAAGTCCAGCTCGCACTCGCGCCTCGACGCGGTGTGCCCGCTCTGCTTGTTCTTGGCCAGGCTCCACAACGAGTGCCACACGGTGATGTCCAGCGGCGCGGGCATCCAGCCAACCAGGGCCACGGCGAACACCAGCAGCGCCACGTTCCACTCGCTCGGCCAGAGCGGCGTGCTCGAAAGATCCAGATTCGGAAGCTGCATCCCCGCCGCGGCGACCGTGCCGATGGCCATCACCAGCATGAGCAGTTTGACGATTCTGTCGAGCCACTTGAAGCCGCCCACGCCCAGCAGCGCGATGCACACGAGCAGGATGCCCGCCGCGACCATCCACAGCGGCACGTGCTCGCCCGCTTGCAGAAGGCCGACACCGGTGAGGACGGGCTCAACAAGCAATGGCCCCACGAGCGCCGCCGTCACCGCCGTCACGGCGGCCTGGATGGTGAACATCGTGCCCACCTGGATGACGGCGAACGCCCCCAGCGTGATCGGCCCCTGCTTCCTGTACGCGTGCAGCAGCGAGCGCCCGGTGGCCGCGGCGTACCGGGGCCCGAACAGCATCGCCGGGAGTTTCATCACATGGGCCAGCACGACCAAAAGCACCAACGCCAACCCATACAGCGCCCCCGCGCGCGTGGACTGCACCAGGTGGCTCACGCCGATGGCCGCCCCGGCGAAGAGGATGCCCGGGCCGAGGGCGTTGAGCACACTCCGGGTGGGGGTGGGGGAGGGCGGGATGGGGTCGTGGTGGGGGGGGGGAG
>CAYGTM010000566.1:0-1545 GCA_964352795.1 uncultured Phycisphaera sp. | reverse complement strand
GTGCGCGGTGGCGACGGTAGCAGAACACGGCGTGCCGCGCGTCCACGCGAGCGGACCGGCCGCCACGCATGCGCGGCGCGCGCCGTGCCCGTAGTGCCGGCTCAGCCCAATTCCGCGCGGTAGAGCTCGAGGTCGGCGGCGGAGAAGCAGCAGAAGGTGACATGCAGCGACGAGCCCGTGTCGCGCAGGTGGCTGCGCACGGTCTGCACGGCGATGCGCGTGGCGGCCGGCTTGGGATAGCCGTAGACGCCGGTGCTGCTGGCGGGGACGGCGCTGGTCGAGAGCCCCCGGGGAGCCGCGCGCGGCGGGCTATCGCGTCCGTTGACGAGCCGCTCGAGCTGCGCGACCAGCGGGGCATGGTGTTTCGCGTGGGGCCCGGCGAGATCCACGGCGCGATGCGCCTGTCGCCGCACCCCAATGCCGACCACGACTTTTTCGAGGTCGCCTACGCGTTCGCCGACGCGTCCGGCTCGCCGTGGGTGCACCTGAACACGCTGCACCCGTACCTGCTGTGGCCGGGCGAAAGCGTGCTGGTCCGTCCCGCGCCGGACCCCATCGAAGCGGACCTGACCCTGAAACTCGTAGTCGACACGACCGGCACGCCGCCCCTTCGATTCGAGGATGGCCGCGAGGTGGTCAACCACCACAAGTACAACGACGTGACCTACGAGCTGCGCGTGCAGGAGCGGTCCATCGCCGTGCGGCTGAGCGTGTACATCGGCGATCTCGTGAAGGGCAACGAGTACAGCTTCCTGCACGTCGCCTACGAGTTGCCACTCGATCGCGTGCTGTGGCGCAAGGCCCCGACGGTGTACGAGGACGACCTGGGGCTGGAAGACGAGGCATATTGCGTGTTCGTGAAGGATGAGGGCGGCGAACTACCGTCACTACAGCCCTCGCCGGTCGAGGCGATCGACTGACGATCACTCCAGGTGCACCCGCCCCACGTCCTCGCAAATCATCGCCCGCGGGGCCCACACCGCCCGCAGCCGTTCGAGCGGCTGGCCCACGGGCTCGACCGCGTCGTGGAAGGTGCTGTGGTGGATGGGCATGAGGCGATTCGCGCCCATGCGTTCGGCCATGGCGGCGGCCTGCTCGGGCGTGGCGTGGACGGCGTCCCAAGGCTCGTAGCTGTTACCGATGCCCAGGATGGCGGTGTCGATGGGGTTCGCGTCGTCGGCGAGGCTGTCGAAGGCGTCGGTCTCGGCGGTGTCGCCGGCGAAGAGCAGGCGGCGATGGTCGTCCTCGATCACGTAGGCGTTGTAGCCGCGGAAGCGGTCGATGAGGTAGCGGGCGCCCCAGTGCTTGCAGGGCCAGGCGGTGACGGCGAAGCCATCTAAATCCTCGGTCTCCTGCCAGCGGAGTTCGATCACGTTCTTGAAGCCGCGGCCATGATCGGGCAGCAGCTTGCGGGTGTGCTTGGGCACGACGACGGTGGTGGTGGGGCTCACCAGTTGGCGGAGGGTCGGGGTGTGCCAGTGGTCCATGTGGGCGTGGGTGAGCACCAGGACATCGATGGGCGGCAGGTCGGCGACGGTGGCGGGC
>CAYGTM010000565.1:0-1552 GCA_964352795.1 uncultured Phycisphaera sp. | reverse complement strand
CCCGCAAGAAGGCCGTTCGCCGCGCCCCCGCCGGCATCTAAGCCGATGGGCGTCCCGTGCCCCCATTCGGGCATCGGGGCACGAACCCCAACGATCCATACGCGACGGTCCGGCTGATCCCGGCCCGTTGCTTTTCCACGCGCCAGGGGCCCCCAGAGGCAACAATCGCCAATGCCCGAAGCCCACAAGACCGATCTCGACCTCGCCCGCGCTCGCGTGCTGACCCACCTTGCCGGCATGCTGGTGTGCGAAGCCGGGGCCGAGCCCGCAAGGCTGGTCGTGGCCGAGGCGGGCGGTTCGGTGACCATGCCGATGCACCGCGACCTGGACGAGGCGGGCCAGTGGTCTTTCGCCGCCCCGCAGGAGATGGACCCGGCCATCGAGTTGAGCCTCGAGCCCCTGGATGGTTCTGGTGGCGCCTTACCCGAGCCCTCGGAGATCGAGGCCGACCGCTGGCTTGCGTACCACGGGTCAACACCGCCGAGGTGTCGGTTGGTGTCGCTTGCAGTCTCGTTCGTTCGCTTCGCCGATGAGGATGGGCGGACGCGCGTGGCCGAGGGGGTGCTGACGCCCAACCCGCTGCGGTCGGCCGTGCCCGGCTTGTGCAAGTTCCTCAACGGCGACACGGCGAGGCTTGCCGACGCGTGTGCCCGCCTGACCGGTGTTCGGCCCGAGTCGCCCGTGGCTGTCGGCATCGACGAATGGGGCGTGCATGTACGGGCGGCTTTCGACGTGCTGCGGTTGGGCTTCGACGAGCCCGCGATGGACGAGGCGGCGGCAAGGGAGCGAATCGGGGAGGTGCTGGGTGGGTGAGCGGCCGGTGAGGATGCGGGAGGCTCATGCGCATGTGTATGCCCACGGCCGGGCGATGGCGATGGTGCAACTCGAGGCGTGTACAACAGCTCAAGCGATGCTCGACGCCATCGCCGATGCGGCGGTCGGACGCGAACTGGTGCTCGCCCACGGCGCGCGCCCCGAATCGTGGCTCGAACCGGGCTGGCCAACGCTCGACGAGCTCGACCACGCGAGCCCGGAAGCGAGCGTGGCTGCGTGGTGCTTTGACTACCACGCCATCATGGTAAACTCGAACGCGCTGGCCGCCATCGGCCTCGGCGTCAGCAGCCCGAATCCCGAGGGCGGGCAGATCGGCCGTAAGCCCGACGGCGCGCTCTCCGGCGTTCTATACGAAGCCGCAGCCGGTTTGGCTTGGAAGCAGTTGGAGCCCAAGGGCATCGATGCCGGCGAGTTGCAGCGTGCAATCGATGACCTCGCCAAGAATGGTTTCACGCACATCCACGACCTCAAAGCCCAGCCGGGCCTGGGCGAATCGCTCACGTCGATACGAGTTCCGCGCGACTTGCGGCTCGTGCTCTACCCCCTCGCCCAGGACCTCCCCGATACCCTCAAGACCCGCAGCGACTGGCAATCCGACCAGATCCGACTCGGCGGCGGCAAGATCTTCGTCGACGGCACGCTCCACTCCCGCACGGCGTCGATGCTCCACCCCTGCGCCGACGGCCACACAGAGCACCCCCCGGGGATCCAGAGTATG
>CAYGTM010000564.1:308-1564 GCA_964352795.1 uncultured Phycisphaera sp. | reverse complement strand
GTCAGGTTGTACTCGGCCTCGGCATAGCGGCCCGAGGCGAGTTCGGCGCGGGCCAGGTCTTCCTGCACGCCGGACTCGTCGGGCGCCAGGAAGCGGGCCTCGGTGAACCAGGCGACGGCCTGCTCGGCGTCGTTGCGCATCATGGCGATGTGCCCGAGCGTCTGGCGCAGGCCGGCGTTGTGGCGGTAGATCTCCAGGCGGTCCTTGAGATAGGTTTCGGCGTCATCGACGCGGCCGATATCGATCAACATCTCGGCGGCGGCCACGGCGTAGATGGCGCGGGCCGTGTCGAGCTCGGCGGCGCGCTGGTAGCGTTCCATCGCCTTCTCCTTCTCACCAATGCGTTCGTGGGCCACGCCCAGGAAGTACTGGGTGTCCACGTCTTCGGGGTCGAGGATCTCGGCCTTGCCAAGCGAGGCCATGGACTCCTCGAAGTTGCCAAGCTCCATCATGATGCGGCCGCGGAGCACATGGGAGCGCACCACGCCGTCGTTGAGGCCGATGGAGCGGTCGATGTGGTCCAAAGCCTTCTCGGGGTCGCCCGAAAGGAAGGCCTGACGGGCCATGTCCCACTCGGTGCCGCTCTTCATGCCGGCCATGCGTTCGGCTGCGGCGTTGCGGGCCTCGGCGCCGGTGCGGCCGTTGCCCGAGCAGCCGGTCAGGGTCATGGCTCCCACCACCGCGCCAGCCAGCAAGGCGAGCTTAGCGGTCCGCGTCATCGTGTTCGTGCGTCGTTCGTTGTGCATCGTCCTGCGTCCTCTCGCCGCCCGCGTTGGCTGGCGGGCCCTTTGTGGACGCGTGGTTCCGCACGCGTCCGGCTGTGACTACTTTCGGCCCTTTGGGGGCCACGCTGAACCCGCCGCTCGTGTGCGCGGCGGGTGTGATGGGGTTATGAGTCCTGGTTCGAGTTCTCGGAAGTCGATGGGCCCGTCTCCACCCAACTGGTCGGCTCGGTGCGGGCATCGCGCGACACGCTGGGCGACCACTCGAAACTGGTGAAGCTCAGCGAGCCCAGCAGCACCTCGGACATCGCGTCGTCGATCTGGGCCTCGATGGGGCTCGACTCATCGAGGACGCTGACCGCCTCGACTGAGCTCTCGGGAGCGGGCGTGGTCGTGGTCGTGCCGGTGGTTGGCTCGACGGCCAGCGAGAGGGGGGCATCGGCCGTGGTGGTCGTGCCTGTGGACTTGGGCGTGCTGGTCGCCGACGCCCCTTGGCCGGGAAGGCTCGTGGGAGCCTTCGCCGTTGTGGTCTTG
>CAYGTM010000564.1:0-298 GCA_964352795.1 uncultured Phycisphaera sp. | reverse complement strand
CGGCGGCGGCAAGCACGGCGGCTTGCTTGGCGGCGGTCTCGGCTTGCTTCTCGGCTTCCAGAGCCGCGATGGTCGCCAGTGGGAGCACGCGGATGACCTTGCCATCCTCGACGTAGCCCAGATTCTGGCTGCCGAGCACGGCGTCGAGGGTTTCCTCGAGCGACAGGCCGTAGAGCGTGGCGCTCACCGTGCCGGCCACTTCGGGGGCGACGATGATGCTGCGGCGGGCCTGGCTGGAGAGGTCTCGCAGCAAGCCGGGCAGCGGCGCGTCCTGCACGTTGATGTCGAAGGTGCGGGC
>CAYGTM010000563.1:0-1569 GCA_964352795.1 uncultured Phycisphaera sp. | reverse complement strand
CTCCCGGGGCCCGGCGGCTTCGTCAAGGGGCGTGCGGCTCATGGACAAGGCCACCGGAAAGCCGCGGGCCGGGCGTGAAGGACCGCCCGTTCTGGGGGGCCAGGGCCCCGAAAATCCGCGGATCCACGAGGGCGTTCGAAAATCTTTGGATCGTAACTCGTTGTGGCACAACGGTTTACAAAAAACTTTCGAAAAACACCGAAGTTGGACCAAAGTCGCGCTTTCGGACCGTCGATCCACAGTGTGGCCCGGGGCGTGTGACCCCGAGCCAATCAGACTCGTGGGCGCCGGCCGTGGTGGTCGGGCCCAGGACCAACCCAATCGGAGAATCGACATGGGTACGAACATGCCCTCGTACAGAGGGCCCGCAATCGACTGGATCAACGCACGGCTCACCCCCTGGGGGGACAACGCCGTGGCCATCGGACTCGAACCGACCGACCCGCCCGCGCTGGTCGCATTGGCCGGGGCGGCCGACGATGCCAGAATCGCGGCGGAAAATGCCAGGGCGGCCAGCAAGGCGGCCACCCAGAACTGGTACGACACCGCCGACGTGGCCATGGACTTTACCCGCGATCTTATCCTCAAGATCAAGACGCAGGCGGCCGTGACCAACGACCCGCAGGTCTACACGCTGGCGCTCATCAGCGCGAAGGCCAACCCCGGCGAGACGCCCGCTCCGGAGGTCCCCAGCGACATCCGGGCCGAGCTGCTCGACCAGGGCCGCGTGCGCCTGACCTGGAAGGGCAAGGGCCCGCGCGGGACGTTCTACATCGTCAAGCGCCGGCTCATCAACGAGAACACCTTCACGGTCATCGCGACCGTCACCGACAAGGTGTTCACCGACGAGAACCTGCCTTTTGGCGTCGACCGCGTGGTCTACGCCATCGACGCCCAGCAGACCGACAAGCTGGTCTATGGCCCCGAGAAGAACGTCCAGCTGGGCGTGGGCAACAACCAGCAGGCCGGCGAAGCGGCGGCCTGAGCCACGCCGTGGCGGGGTTTGTGGCCCTGCTGCGGTGGGATGGTTCTGGTTCTTTCTTTTGACCCCCACGAGCGCTGCCGCCGCGATGCCTGTTTGGATCGCGGCGGTGGTGTTTTTGTGCGCGCGCGAGCGTGACAGGCACGCCGCGATGGGCGCGAGGAGCCGCACCAAAACCCTCCACGGAGTGGCCCCCCACGGCGTGGGGCGGGCGCGAAAAAAACCTCGGAAAGTTGCATAATCCGGCTCCAGCCCGGTTCCCGGACCGCCGATGCAGGAGAACGAACCAGCGGCGCTCGCCCGGTGTGGGCGGGGCCGACCAGACATTGAGGAGACCCGCCATGCACCTGCCCAAACGACCCGCCGCCATCTTGCGATTCCTGGAAGAGCGCGTGCCCAAGATCCGTGCGCACGCCCAAGCGCTGGGCCTGCGGCCCGAGGACGCCCAGACCTTCACCGAGGCCGCACTCGAGGCCCGCCGGGCGTACGACGAGCACCTCCGGACGCGCCAGGAGGCCAAGCTGGCACTGGAAGCCTGGCTGCGCGTCGCCCCGGCGTCGCGCAAGAAAGCCCGGCCCATCCTGCTG
>CAYGTM010000562.1:0-1574 GCA_964352795.1 uncultured Phycisphaera sp. | reverse complement strand
CTGCGCGATTTTCCATGGAGGTCCACCTGAGCCGCCTCGGGGGTCAGCACGCCCGCCTGCAGGCGCAAGAGCGTGGACTTGCGCGCGCCGTTGGGCCCCACCAAGGCGGTGATGCACCCGGGCCGCAGTTCCAGACCCACCGGTCCCAGGCCGCGCGATTGGCCGGGGTATCGGTGGGTCAGCCCCCGGGCGGTCAGGCTTGGGGACGCAAGTTGGGCGGTCGTGTCGCTCGGCACGCCCCTACGCTAGTGGCCCTCGGGGTGCTTGGGACGGATCATCACACTTTGTTCATGCGGAGGCCGGCAGCGATGGACCACAAGACCAACGGCAGTCTGAGCAATCCCGGCACTCGCGGCACCATCGCCGTCACCGGGGCCACCGGTTTCGTGGGCGGGCATGTCGTCCGCACGCTGCTCGATCGCGGCTGGACCATCCGGGCCCTGAGCCACTCGCGACAGGACATCGCCGACCTGCGGGACCGCGACCGTGACTCACTGACCGTGGTGGTCGGCGACGTGAACGACGCCAACGCGCTCAACGATCTCATCCGCGGCTGCGACGCCGTGATCCACCTCGTGGGCATCATCCGCGAGAGCAAGGGCAAACGCTTCGAGACACTGCACGTCGAGGCCACCCGAAGCGTCGTCGCGGCCGCCAAACGCATGGGCGTGCAACGCTACCTGCACATGTCGGCCCTGGGCGTTTCCGATGAGGCCCGCACCGAATACCAGAAGACAAAGTTCAAAGCCGAGCAGCACGTCCGCGCCAGCGACCTGGACTGGACCATCTTCCGCCCCTCGCTCATCCACGGGCCGGGCGGCGAGTTCACCCAGATGATGGCCCAGTGGAGCCGCGGCGAGATCGCGCCCTGGATCGGCATGCCCTACTTCCGCCGCCCCGAAACCGAGCAGAGCGTGCCCCTGGGCGGCGTAACCTACGTCGACCCGCACGTCCAGCCCATCGTCGTCACCGACGTGGCCGCCTACTTCGCCGACGCGCTCGAACGCCCGCAAACCATCGGCGAGATCTTCAACCTCGTGGGCTCCGAGGAACTCACCTGGCCGGCCATGCTCGAGTACGTCCACGACCATGTGCCACACGCCAAGAAGGGCGTGCATCCCTTGTGGGCCCCCTCCGACATCGCCACGCTCCAGGCCAAGGCCGCTCAGTTCGTGGGGCTCGGCGGGCTGCTGCCCTTCGACGAGGGCATGGCCATCATGGGCGCGCAAGATTCCACCTCGTCCCTCGAACGCGTGGAAGCCTTCTTCGACCGCGAGCCCATGCCCTTCCGCGATTCCTTCGCGGTGTATGCGGGGAAGCTCTGAGGCTCGCTGCAAGTGGCACTTCCCCCTACGGAACCTGGGTCGCCGAGATAAGCCATTGACAGACAAAGACTTACGATAATTCGTCGAATGTCAAAATTTTTGTCATGCCATCAGATTATCGGGTATATTGATTGGTATGAGGTCGTGGGGACCACAACTCGGTTCGGCGGTGGTTGGCGGGGCCTTCCTCTTCGCCGCCGTTGGCAAGGCCATCGAGCCGAGTGAACTGACGGCCTCCCTCTCCTACCT
>CAYGTM010000561.1:0-1582 GCA_964352795.1 uncultured Phycisphaera sp. | reverse complement strand
CCCAACCCACCCCCGGACCGCCGCGTCCCCGTCACCCCACCCGCGCCAGGCCTCGCGCCGCCGGACCCGCACGCCCACCCGCCGCGCCGTGGAGGGCAGCGCCCACGAGGCCGCCACCGGGCCGATCAGTTCCACCTCGGCCGACCCCAGCAGCGTGCGGTTGGGGTCGCCCATCACGGGTCGCAGCGTCCAGCCCGAGAGCGCTCGCCATTGAGGCGGCCCCAGGTCGGCCAGCGGCAGTACCCCGCCGCTCTCGAACGCGACCGCCAGCACTTCGTTCATGGTCAGGGCGGCCGGCTGGATATCGCCCGTGCCCACCGGGTCGGCCAGGTCGAGCCGCACGCCGTCGGCGACGGTCTCGATGCGGTCGGCCGCCACGATCGACCCATCGCTGAGCCACACGCGCGAGCCGACGCGGCTGGTGTCCGGGTTGGCCAGCGTGATGGAGGCGATGGCGTTGAACTCGAACGAGCGTGCCCGACCGTCCACTTCGAGCACCACGTCGGGCCAGACCCGTTCGAGCAGCCCCTTCGTGCGGTCGCCGTTGGTCAGCAACAGCACGTCGTTGAGTTCGTCGTGCTCGACGGGCGGCGCGTTCTCCTTGAGCACCACACGCCGGAGCGCGTCCAACGGCACGCGCAGGTTGCCCAGCAGCGGCGTGCTCCACGCGAGCCCCATGTCCTCGGTCGCCGCAGCAAACTCGGCGGACTGGACCGAGGTCAAGAACACCGGAAGCCCCACGAACCGTTGCCCGTCGGTGAGCTCCACCCAGCCATCGCGCGGTCTGGGCGCGACGCCGCTGGGCTCGACCAGCGCCACCACCGAACCGTCCAACGGCACGCGCTCCTCGCGTCCGCCGCTGAGGAACACGAGGCGATCGGGCTCGAAGCGGACGTCGGTCACGAGCCGGCGCCCGAGTTGTGCGTCAATAACGATGCGATCGGCCGACACTTGGCCGAGCGCGCACGTCGCTGCGAATATCAGAGACGCGCTCGCGACCAAGACTGTCCGGGTTCGGTTCATCCAATGGCTCATTTCTGATAAATCGGGAGGTATCGCTTGGGCATCTGGAGCACGATGAGGGCCATGGCCGTTCCGTACGCCGTCCCGACCGTGCGATCGGGCCACGCGCCGTTGGCGTCTTGCAGGTCGATCAACTCGCGCCGGGCCGCGGGCCACCATGTGCGCCACGCCTCGCCGCCGGCCAGGTACATCGCCTGCACGGCGTAATAGTGCCCGTAATAAAAGTATCCCCGCCGCATCCCCTGCCCGGGCAGGGCCTCGCGGATGAGGTAGTTCACGCCGGGGTCGATGGCCTCATCCTGGAACACGCCCGCGTAGAAGAGGGCTGCCACGCCCGCGGCCGACCTGGGCCACGCGCTCGAGCCGTTGCGCACCTGATAGCGAAACCCGCCGTCGGGATTCTGGCACGCCTTGACGTATTCCACGGCGTCGTCGATGACCTCGCTGCTGACCTCGATGCCCGCGTTGCGAGCCGACCGCAGCGCCATGACCTGGCAGATGGTCACGCTCACGTCCGCGTCGTTGGGCACGGGGTTGTATCGCCAGCCGCCCTCGTCGT
>CAYGTM010000560.1:0-1585 GCA_964352795.1 uncultured Phycisphaera sp. | reverse complement strand
CCCCCCCCCCCCGCCCCCCGCCCCCCCACCCCGGGCCACGATAGCACCGGCGACTGCGGACCAAGCCGGGCCAACTCCCGAGCCAGCAAGCGGGCCGCCTCGTCCTGACCAAGATCAGCCAGCGTGGCGGCTGCCTCGGCCAGCGAGATGTCGGCCAGTGCGGGCGAGTCTTGCCGGTGCAACACATGCACGCGGAGCAACTGGGCCACGCCACGAAATCTCAGTTCTTGATCGTCTTCGAGCACCAGCGACCGGCCCAGAGCCGCCCGGATCCACGCCGCCAGCCACGGCCCGTTCGCGTTGGGCAGCGCCGCTTCCAGCCGGGCCCGGGCCGACGTCCGAGCCGATTCGTCGAGCACCCGCGACGCCACGATGTCGCGCACCAACTCGCTGGCGGCCTCGCGTGGCACCTCGGGGAGTTCGGTCACGCGCTGGCCGAGTTCGTGCCGGGCAGCGGCCTGGTACAACGCACGCATGGCGGCGGCCTTGTCGCGCTCGCCCTCGACGGGCTCCAGTTGCAGCACCAGTTGGAGCGACGGCGTGGCCAGCCACATCGGTGCCAGCAGCGGGCTCAGCTCCGTGGCCGGGTCGATCACTTGTGGCAGACCGGCCTCCTGCGCCCACTGCCGGTGGGCGAAGGTCGTGCGCGGCTGTCGCACGATCGACGCGTCGAGCCAGGCCAGCCAGGGCTCGATGGCCGCCGCGCTCGCCCCGCGCGCCAGGCGGCACCGCATCAGCCCCTCGGCCACCACCAGCCCGGTTGGCCCGCGCAGCGGCGCGGTCGCGGTCGCGCTCTCGAAGATGCCTTGCAGCACGGGCTCGGCCAGCACCAGATCGCCCCGCTCCACCCGCGCTCGGGCCCGCCAGGCCTGCAACGCGAGGTTCTCGAACGGTTCGGCCGCCTCGGCCAGTGACGCCGGCATCCGGAGCACGCGATCCCACCCCACGATCACCACGTCGCCCTGGCCCGTGCGCACCTGCACGCCCTGCGGGCCCACGCCCATGGCCCGCCCCGAAGGCGGCTGCTCGAACGCGCGCAACACCAGGCCGTCCTGCCCGAGCACGGGCACAACCAGCGCCAGCGACATCATCACCGCCGTGCCCAGCCTCAACGCGGGCCCTCGACGTGCGTGTACGTCCCGCGCGTGGCCGTGGCGATCCGCCGCATCAGTGCCTCGCCCTCGCGGCTGCGGAACGTGATGCAATGGATGGGGATGTTCCGCCGGCCGAACACGCTGATGATCTGCTCGACCTCGTCTTCCGAAAACTCGCCATCGGTCATGAAGTACACCGCGTCGGGCAAGGGTTCGAGCTGCGTCACGAGATCGAAGCCGGTAATCGGCCGCGTGCCCCCGCTGGCGCTGACGGCCAGGATGTGAGCCCGGGCCCAGTTCTTGCCGCTGTCGGTGGCCTTGGCCCATTCGATGCCGCGATCGCCCAACGGAGACGCGCCCGAACTGAAGAACGCCACGAAGAAGTCCGACGAGCTGAACAGCCCGTTGATCGAGCGGATGAGCTCCTGCTGCATCGCCTGCAAGCGCCCGTCGTTGACCATCGCGCCCGAGGTATCGCCCACGCCCGCGCA
>CAYGTM010000559.1:0-1587 GCA_964352795.1 uncultured Phycisphaera sp. | reverse complement strand
TCAGACGTGGGTCACTTGGGCATTGGTTACGCAAGACACCCACGTCTGACGACGTTGGCTCGTCATTTCATGTCACGGCGTGCCGGGCTCCACCACCATCGCCCCCGAGCCCAGCTTCACCGTTTCGAGATCGATCAATCGCACCAGCTCGTTACGCAGCTCGCGGCTGCGCAGGCTGTCGACCGACTTGAACCCGTTCATCACGATGGAAAAGGCCACCACCGGCTCGCTGCCGCCCTTACGGACAACGTAACCTGAGATCGACCGTACATTGTTGAGGTAGCCCGTCTTGGCCAGCACGTCGTGCTTGAGTTCCCGCGGCGACAGGAAGTTGCGGCTCAGCGTGCCCTCGCCCGATTGCGCCAGGGATTCACGGAACAGCGTGCGCGTGCCATCATCGCTCAATGCGTTCATGTGCGCCAACACCGCGCACAGTGTCGAGGGCGAGACCATGTTCTGTCGGCTCATGCCGCTGCCATCGGCCACGCGCAATCCGTCCATCGAAGAGGGACCGATTTCTTTGGTCAGCCTGGTGCGCATCGCCGCCGCTCCCAACGGCCAACTCCCACTCTGCTGGGTATAGGCATGGCCGAGCCGCTTGAACAACGCCTCGGCGTGCAGGTTGTAGCTATCGGTGTTGCACCGGCGCAGCACCTCGGCGATGGGCGTCTTGATGACCAGCACGGTGCGGCCTTCGTACGTTTCGCCCTCTCGCACGCGCCGCACGGCGTCGGCCGGCAGGGCGTGCGCCACGCCGATCTCCACGCCACGCTGCTCCAGCCGCTCGGCCAGCATCTCGCCGAACAGCGTGGCCGTGTCGCGCAGCGCCGTCGGCGCACCCACGGCACGAGACACATCCCCCGAGATGCGCAGCCGGTTGCCCTCGTTGTCACGATGGACGGCGATGCTGCTGGCGTGGGGCCGGCCCGCGGCCGTCCGCGTGCCCACCGTCCGCGTGGTATTGTCGATCTCGACGCCGCTGGCCAGGGGCTCGGTCACCACCCGCGCGGGCTGATTGAGCGTCGTGGGCCGCGCGTAGATGTTGGCGATGTTCAGGTGGAAGTTCAGCCCGCCCACCTCGGCGCAGTAGTAATATTGCAACTGGTCGGCCGGCCACCCAGAATGCACCGTCTCGCGGTCAAACACCCGATCGTCGATCACCACTTCGCGGATCTTCGTGGGCCCGGCCTTCACGATCGCGTCGGCGATGAAGTCGAGCAGGGCCTCCACGTCCATCGGCTCGGGGAGATTGCCCAGCAGGGCAGGGTCGCCCAGGCCCGGGTCTCCCGAGCCCACGATCACCAGCGTCTCGCCGTCGATCTTGAACCGCGTGTCAAACATGAACTCCTGCCCCAGCGAGAGCAGGGCCGAAGCGCTGGTCAGCAGCTTCATGTTCGAGGCGGGGATCAACGGCTCGTACGCATTGATGTCGGCCATCCGCCGGCCCGTGCGCAGCTCCACCACGCTCACGCCGATGTCCATGCCCTCGAGCCCCGCCTCGGCGATGGCCCGTTCGAGATCCCGCTGGATGTCCCCTAGCACCGGCAGCGTCGCCGCCAGCCCCATCAACCCGGCGCCCGCGCCCGC
>CAYGTM010000558.1:0-1592 GCA_964352795.1 uncultured Phycisphaera sp. | reverse complement strand
GCGCGGCGCGCTCCAGGACCTCGTCGCCGAGCTCAATCTCGGCGCGCGCGTGCGGCTCCTCGGCCACCAGGACGACGTCCCCGCCGTGCTCGCGGCCTGCGACGTGTTCTGCATGCCGAGCCGCTGGGAGGGCTTCGGGCTGGCGCTGGCCGAGGCGGCCGACCGAGCGCCGTTCGTCGATGCGCAGGGGCTAAGCGATCCGGCATTGCTGGTGCTGGCGACCGAGGCCCGGGCCCGCGTGCTGCTCGAGGGCGGACGGCTTGAGTCCGCGGTCCGCGTGCTGATTGGCCTTGTGGACCGGCGTGAACTTGGGGGCACGGCCGAGCAGCGGGCCGCCCTGGCCGACGATCGCCTGGCGGCGCTCGCGGCCGGTGTGAGCGACTGGGAGGGCGTTGCGCCTGACGCCGTGCTTCGCGTGGCCCGGGCGCTTGTGGCGCGGGACCGGCGAAGTTTGGACGAGCAAGCCGTGACGATGCTGGCGACGCTGCTTGAACGCTTTGACGCCCAGCGTGAGCAAGCCGGGAAGGCCGGCAAGCCGTGGACGCCGCCGCCCGAGCAAGCGTCCGTGATGGAACTGCTGGCCCGGCTCGATCTGGCGACGGCCGAGACGCTTGCCGACCGGGCCCGCGCGAGCGAGCGTCGCGCGCGGGCGGTGGTGCTGGTGCTGGGGCTGATCGGGTTCGAGGGTGTCGATCTTGGAGGGCTGCTTTCCCAGGCCGCGACGCTCTCGCTCGGGGCGGCGGGTGAAGGCCTGAACGCCGGCCAGCGCCGGGTTCTGCTTGAAGCCGCGCTCGAACGAGCGCCAGGGCATGCACGGGCCGATCGCTGGCGGCTTGGGCTTGCGGCGTTGTTGATCGAGGACGGCGATGATTGGCCACGAGCGTTGGACTTGGCCGAGGCGGCCATGAAGAGCAAGGACGGCCCGACGCGAGACGACGCCACCGCGCTGGCGGGCGCGGCCCACGCGATGCTCGTGTCGCGGGCCCAAGAGCGTGACCGGGCTTCGCTGCCGATACTCCGGCGGGCGATGGCCTTCACGCGCGCGCATCCGAAGGCCACGGACATCGACGCCCCGGCGCTGGGCCTGCGCATCGCGGTGATGCTCGTGGAAAGTGGGAGAATAGAGGACGCGCGAGAAGCTATCGAAGCGTTGCGCGGCACGCCGGGCAAGCAGGCGCTCGTGCTGCGGGCCCGGGCGCTCGACACGAGTGGCAAGCCCGACGAAGCGTTTGCGGCCTATCGGGAAGCGTCGAACGTCGTGAGCCGCCAGGCCGACGGGGTGACGCACTGGCTGATATGGACGAGGCTATTGGAGTTGCTCGACGCCGAACGGCTGCGGCGCATCGAAGCCGGCGGCATTCAGGGTGGCGAGGCGCTGGGTGCCAGCATTCGCGCGCATCTGTTGCGACTCAGGGCGGAGGATGCCGAACTTGGCGGCGCGCCCTGGGCGGGTCGGTTGCGGAGGATCGAGGCCGGGCTTGGCGGATAGTTCTTAGAGTTGCTCTTCGAGCCAGGCGAGGTATTTTTCGGCGTCGGCGTAGCCCTCGAGCATGGCCACCGGCTGACCATCGCGCACGATGACGGTGCTGGGG
>CAYGTM010000557.1:0-1602 GCA_964352795.1 uncultured Phycisphaera sp. | reverse complement strand
CTCCACCCCCCGCCCCCGCCCGGCCCCCGAGCCGGCCTCCGCCGCCGGCCAGCGTGCCCACGATCGCCGGCACCGGGCCCACCTACGCCGCCGCGGGCTCACCGGCGGGAGCCACAAGTCGGGCGGGGCCCGCTTTGGCATCGGCCTGGCCATCGTGCTCGTGGTGCTGCCAGCCATCGCCGCGGGCCTGCTCACCGTGCGGTACGCCTCGTCGGGTTCGACCCCCTACGAGCAGGGCCGGCACGTCATCATGGCACCACCCGAAGCGCCCGAAGCCCCCGCGCCGCGGCACGTCCAGCGCATCGAATCTCGGGCCGAACTCGCCCATGAGTTGCGGCAGGTCATCCGCCAGACTTCCGGCAATCGTGAGAACGTGGACGGCACGCTCCTGGTCGTCCGCGACGCCAAAGGCCTCTCGCTCGAGCAGCGGGCCATGCTCGAACACCGCCTGGCCGCCCTGCGAGCCGCAGGCGTGGAAGTGCTCGACGCGCACAACGCCGACGAGGAAGAACTGAGCCACGTCACCGAACTGCTGGCCCAACTCCGCGCGCGACTGGGCATGACCGACCCCGATTCGTCCGCTGGCGCGCAGCTCCTGAACACATGGGTCCACGAGCAGCAGGGCGTCGACGCTCTCTATTGGATCGCTTCAAACGAACGCGACGCGTCGGTGGCCAGATCGCTCATGCGTGCCCACGGGCCCAAGGGCGAGAGCATCGTCCGGGCATTGCGTCAGTTACCCTGAGCGGGCTCGACCGGCTTGGGCTGCGCGCCAGAGACCTTTGCAAGCGCCTTCTTGGCGATGAAGCCGATGATGCCAAGCACGGCGAAGGTGACGGCCAGGGCGATGACGATCTCCAACTTGTCACGCTTGAACAGGTCAACCAGGTTGTCGCCTCGCTTGGCACCCTCGGCCGCCAACCACACGGCGGCGAACGTGCGCGGGGCCATGCCCAGCGCCGTCCCGATGACATAGGGCACGAGCCTCACGCCCGAAGCCGCCATCGCCAGGTTGGTCAGCGCGAACGGCGAGTTGGGCGGGATGCGGATGAGCGCGACGATGGCCGTCGTGCGCAGCATGCCGTGGCCGATGAGCGCATCGCGCACGGCTCTGGCCTTCGCGTTCTCCTCGATCATGCGCTCCACGCGCCGCCTCGACACGGTTCGCGCGATGGTGTAGCCCACGATCGACGCCCCGATGAAGCCCGCCCAGGCCGCCAGGAAGCCCACTACCGGCCCGAACGCCCAGCCCCCCAACAGTGCCTGCGAGTACGTTGGCAGCGCCCCAAGCCCGGCACTTACCATGAAGAGCACCGCGTACAGCACCACGCCCATGGCCTGATGCGATTGCAGCCAATCGGAGATGTCCCCGATGGAGGCCAGCAGCAGAATGCCGCCCAGGGGAGGCATCGCCGTCCACGCGAGCGCCAGGAAGCCCGCCGGCCCCAAGCGTTTGAAGAACGCGATCACGCCCTCTTTCGATGGGGTCTCGCCTGCTTCGGTTGGCGACGCGGTCTGGCTTTCGATGGCACTCTCGGTCTGATCTGGGCTGGTCATGGCCCAGCGTACGCGACAACACCCGTCGGCGATTGGGCCTACGCT
>CAYGTM010000556.1:0-1610 GCA_964352795.1 uncultured Phycisphaera sp. | reverse complement strand
CAGACTATCACACCACTGCCCTTCTTCCCCGACGGCAGCGAGATGGAGCACCTCCCCGGGCCCACGGGGCTGGAGAACCTCCGCACCATCGCCATCGCCCGCCTGATGCTCGACAACTTCCCGCACGTCAAGGCGTTCTGGATCATGCAGACCCTGAGCATGGCGCAGTTGATGCTGGAAGCGGGCGCCGACGACATCGACGGCACCGTCGTGTGGTACGACATCACCAAGGTCGGCGGCGCGAGCACGCACCAGGAGACGACCGTGCTGGACCTGCAACGCGCCATCCGTGAGGCCGGCTTCACCCCCGTCGAACGCGACACGCTGTATCGGCGCGTGGAGCGGGAGGGGAAGGACTGGCGGGTGGTCGAATGAGCCAGGCGGCCGCCCCCGAACCCCGAGGTCGGATGTCGGCAGCCTTAACTGTCGCCGTGTGCGTCACGTGTGCGGCGTTGCTTGCTCCATGGATTCTGACTCACGATGACCGAGTGTTGTCGATCGTCATCGCGTTCCTGCTTGGTCCAACTGTGGCCCTGTGCGGCACGTCCATGGCGCACATGCTCGCCGTCGCACGGCGGGGACGCGTGCAGCGAGCATTTCTCGTGGCCGGCTTCGCACACCCGCTAGCCTTAGCCGCATTGTGGCCCGCCCTGAGCAGTGCTGCCTCGGCCGATGTACTTGTTGGGCTAGCGATCATTTTGTCGGGGCTCGTCCTGCTTACCCCGGTCGCGCTCGCGTGGCCTGTGCTCTTGGTGACGCGGAGATGGTGGGCTTGGGCGTCGATTGCTTGCGCAACGTTCTTAACTTGGACACTTGGTCTGGCGGCAGTCCAAGGCGGATTTCCCGTCGAACCGGTGACGCTCATCTGCGCTCCGGTCTGCATGGTTATCGTGTGGGTCATGTATGCCGCGAAGCCATGCCCAAGCAAGCAAGCAGTAACGCCGGCGTCTGCGGCTCGCCGATGCGACCTACAAGCCTGCCCCGATTGCGGCTCCGACCGAACCGGCCCGCTCGACCTTCCTTGCCCCGAATGTGGCACTCCAATCCACGAGTCCCCGCCGGTGCCTGCCCAATAACCCCATGCAATCCAACCACTTCCTAACACAACCAACACCCACCGTCAAGATTCGATGAAACCGGGGAAACTCTCCCCTACCCGGGCCCGCACGTACGCGGCCAACTTCTACCATCCCGTGTGTTCGCGTGACGGGACGTGACGCGATGGCTCCGTATGTTTTTGCCCGACAAGTCCCAAGGAAAAAGAGAGAATCACATGAAGATCACCACCATTCTGGCGGCTGCTGCCGCCTTTGCCTCCGCCGCCACGATCACCACCGCCGACGACGTCGCCTACTGGTCCTTCAGCAACCAGGCCCTGCCCGGCGGGGGCTTCGGCTTCACCGCCGACGAGTTCCCCTTCGCCGCCGAGTTCGGCGATCAGTTCGGCTCGGCCACCATCGAGTTGGCCGGCGGCATCCTCGACGAGACCACCCTCACCAGCGGTGGCGACGAGGTGCTCCGCTGGGTCCAGTCGTTTAGCGGCAGCGACCTGGGTGCCCAGTTCGGCGAGCCCAGCGGCGGGTCACTGGCTATCCAGGGCGGCACCGACA
>CAYGTM010000555.1:0-1612 GCA_964352795.1 uncultured Phycisphaera sp. | reverse complement strand
CCGCGAAGCTGTCCTCGAACTCACGCTTGCCCATCGGGCCCTCCTCGAGCCCATTGTATCGGATGCTCCGCGAAACAGGAACACGATTGTCCTTACCGAGGCAGATCCACCCCCCGCACCCCACCATTCGTAGCCCAGAAATACAGCGGATGCTCTCCGTCGCTGCTCGCCACGCCGCCGAGCGAATCGATCTCTCTCGGCAAACGGCTGGGATACAACGGCATCAGGTCGCTCGGCTGGATGCGACCGCCCGGCAGGAACTCGTCGTGGTCCACCGCCATCTCGCCGATGCGGCCGATGTCCGCCTGCTTCACGCCGCCGTCGCCGGTCGCCACATGGGGTCTGGCCTCGGGGTTGCACCAGTTGGGCTCCGCCTTCTGCCGCGTCGCCGTACCGCCGGTGATGGCGATGCGGTTGTTCTTTGCAAAGTCCGCACGCTCCCACAGCAGCACCTTGTCCGAGGGCTGCGCCAGGCTCGCCGTCGACGTGGGCGCCAGCGCCCCCGCGCTCATCGGCCCGCGCGTGCCCGCGCTGAACCGACTCGGCGCGCACCACAGCGTCGGGCTCATGTAATAACTCGTGGGCCACAAATACAATCCGTTACGGCTGTCCTGCAAGGACCGATACTGCGCGAGCTGGTCGAGCGCCAGCCGATCGGCCGGCGAGAACTGCACCTCGCTATCGCGCCCACCCTGCCCGTTCCAGTCCGTCAGCCACGAGTACCAGTACACCGCGAAGAACTCCGTGCTCCACTGCGGCTGGGACGGAACCTCGAAGTTCCACACGGGCTCGTCGGCCGACGGATGCATCGCGTCGCTCCACACCGTGCCCGGCACGCGACGCCGCCGGCTGTCGGTCTCGGGGTTGAACGGCGTGGGAAAGAACCGCTGCTCGTGCTCATAGAGCATGACGAGCTGAGACAAACTCCGCAGGTTGGCCACGCCCACCGTCGACCGCGCCGTCAGCCGCGCACCGGCGAGCGCGGGGATGAGGATGCCCATCAAGATCCCGATGATCGAGATCACCACAAGGAGTTCAATGAGCGTAAATCCGCGCCGGCTTCCTTGATCCATCCAATTCCTCCACACCTCTTCCGAGCACCGCCGCCACACCCTACTACGCCCAGCCACTCCACAAGTTGCATCGCACGTTCGGGCTGTCGGGTACCACAATAGACCGATAACTCAAGCGCAAGTCCTGCCGTTCGGGCATTTTGGTATGGATCTCGGACTCAAGCCAACCTCCCACACGTTCGATAACCGGGGTATGGCACCAATAACCGCACCCCAGGACGTGGCCCAGAGCGAGCAGGACCAGCAAACTCGCCCGGCCGTCTTCAAGATGTCGGCCCTCCACCCCAGAATGGGTAAGGCAACCGCCGCCGGCACCGCGCCCAACCTGCTGGGCGAGCTGGCCGGCCTCGTGCCCGGCAGCCTCACGAGCGGCTATGGCCCAGACCTGGGCATGGTGCCGAAAGCCAAAGTCCAGCCCGAGCCCACCAAGCCCGCGCCCAAGCGCAAGTCCAAGCCGGCCACCGAAGCAAAGCCCAAGCCCGCCCCCAAGCGCATGACCGCCGAAGAGGCCCGGGCCTTCCTTATGAGCGGCAACGCGC
>CAYGTM010000554.1:0-1615 GCA_964352795.1 uncultured Phycisphaera sp. | reverse complement strand
CACATAAAAGTTGCCAAGGTCTCCCAGCAGGAACGTCGCCGCCAGCACCGCCCCGCTGGTGAGCACCCCGCCCATCGTGGGCGTGTTCTTCTTCGAGGCCGCCCCACGCCGCAACGCCTCGGCGTCGGTCAATCCCGAATCGCCGATCTTGAACTTCACGAGCTGCGCGATCGTGGGCTTGCCGAAGAACAGCACCAACGCGAATGCGAGCACCGCCGCCGCCAACGCCCGGAACTGCACCTGGTACAGCACCCGAGGGATGGCCATGAGCCACTCGGGCAGCCGCCCGTCGAGCACGCTGGTCAGCCAGTAGAGCACTGCTTACGCCACCGCCGTCCGGTCGAGCCCTTCGAGCAGCTTCTCCAAAGCCATCCCGCGCGAGGCCTTCAACAGCATCACCACGCCCGGCTCCAGCAGACGATCAACGCTTTCGCGCGCCTCGGCCACGGAAGCAAACCATCGCCCACCGCCCGCCTCGTGCGCCACGACACAGTTGGGCCCGATGAACACGCGCTCGCTCGCCACGCGCGCGGCCATCTCGCCCATCTGCCGATGCCACGCCGCCGAGTCGGGCCCCAGTTCGAGCATGTCGCCCAGCACCGCCACCGTGCGCCGCCCCACGCCCACCTCCGCCAGCGTGCGCAACGCCGCGGCCATCGAGTCCGGGTTGGCGTTGTAGCAATCCACGATCACCGTCGCGCCACCGATCTCGCGCACCGCCAGCCGCATGTCCGCGGGTGGAAATCGTTCCAGCCCCTGGGCAATGTCGGAATCCTGGACGCCCAACTCGCGCGCCGCGGCGATCACCGCCGCCGCGTTCTCCGCGTTGTGCAACCCCGGCACCGGCAGTCGCCATGCCGTCCCGTCGGCGAGATCAAAACCCACGCGACCGCGATCATGCCACGATCGATCGACGCCGAAGGTGATCGCGCGCGGCGCGTGGAGCCATCGCTCTCGATCGGGCAGCACCGGTCTGGACCCCTCGGGCATCATCGCGACGGCATCCGAAAACTCCCGCCGCACAGCGTCCATTCCACCAAGTTCGCCAACGTGCGCCCGTCCCACGCTGGTCACGATGACCACATCAGGCCGCGACAAGCCCACATAGCGAGGCAGCGCCCCAGGCTCGCCCTCACCCAACTCGCACACCAGCGCCTCGGCGGTGGCGGGGCAGTTCAGGATCGTCAACGGCAACCCCAGCGCGTTGTTGAACGAACGGGCCGACGCGTGCGTGGCCATCGCCCGACCCAGCACCGACGCCAGCATGCGTACCGTCGTGGTCTTCCCGTTGCTGCCCATCACCGCGATCACGCGCGCTCCCAGCAGCGTGCGCGCGTGCTCGGCCAGCGTCCACAACGCAGCCTTCACGTCGCCCACCAGCAACACCGGCAAGCCGTCGGGTGCCGCCACCTCGCGCTGCACGATCGCCAGCCCAGCCCCGGCCCGCGCCGCCTGGGCCAGGTAGTCATGCCCATCAACCTTCGTCCCAGGCAACGCAAAGAACACCTGCCCACGTTCGAGCGTCCGCGTGTCGATGCTCGCCCCGCTCACCGCCCCCATGCCGCGAGCCAGCCAACGCCCGCCCAGCAGGCTCGCCACTGCTTCGAGCGAGATC
>CAYGTM010000553.1:0-1621 GCA_964352795.1 uncultured Phycisphaera sp. | reverse complement strand
CGGGGGCCGCGAACGTGGGGCCATCGCCGGCCGCGAGCACCTCACGGACCACTTCAACCGGCTCGTCCACGACCCGGGCGACGCCGAGCGCGTGCGGTTGGCGGCCATCCGCGAGCGCACCGCCGCCATCCTGGTGCGCGAGCATGGGGGGCTGGCGGGCCGGGCCGACGCGTGGGTCGACCGCCCGCAACTCACCTGCCTGGTCCAGGACGTGTGGCTCAAGCTCGAAGCCGGCGGGCCGTGGCAGAGCCGGGCCCACTTCCTGGGCGCCGTGGCCCGGGCGGCCCGCCAGGTCCTGATCGACCAGGCCCGCAAACGCCAGCGACGCCACGCCCACGCCCCCATGAACGGGGCCGTGGATGCGGACGACCGGGCGTCCGGCCACATCGAACTGACAAGAGCCCAGGCCGACCGCCTGCTGGACATCGAACGCCTGCTGCACGAGCTCGCCGCCGAGGGCTCGCCGGGCTGCGAGCGCGCCGCCCGCGTGGCGGGCCTGCGCCTGTTTGGCGGCCTCTCGAGCGACATCATCGCGCAGGCCGAGGGCAGCAGCACCCGCACGGTCGAGCGCGACTGGCTCTACGCCCGCGCCTGGCTGGCCAGCGCGCTGGAGCGTGATGGCGTGGCCCCAGCCGGAGAGCTCTGACCCGTGTCGCCCGCGCCCCGTCCGCACGCATCGAGGGATATGGACCGGCCCAACACGTCCGCCGAGCCCAACCTGCCCGCCCGCGTGCGGGGCTGGTTCGACGCGGCGATGGACAGCGGCGACGCCCATGCGTTCCTGCGCGAGCATCAGAAGGAAGATCCGCCCGCCATCGCCCGGGCCCGGGAGTTGATCGAGGCTGGCCGGGCCCTGCCGCTCGATCCGCTGTTGGACGCCCGGGCCTTGGTAGATCCGCATGGAGCCGAGGGCGGGCCGCCACGATTGCTGCACGATGGCCAGGCCATCGGCACCCCCGCCGGCCCGGGCGTGGTCGAGGCCATGCTGAGCGCCGACGACCAGCGCCGCTTCGCCGAGGTGTATCGCGTGCGCCTCGACGGCGGGGGCCGCTGCGCGCTCAAGGTCCTGCGCGAGAGCGTCGCGTCGGCCGAGGCCCGCCGCCGCTTCCGGGCCGAGGCCAGCGCCCTGGCGCGCCTCGAGCACCCGGGCATCGCCCGCCTGCTGGCCGCCGGCCACGTCCACACCGGATCGGGCGATCGGATGCCCGCCATCGCGATGGAGCTGGTCGACGGCCGGCCGCTGGACGACTGGGCCGGCGGTCGGTCCGCGGCCGAGATCGCCCGGGCCATCGCCTTTATCGCCCAAGCGGCCCATTACGCCCACCTGCGCGGCGTGGTGCACCGCGACATCAAGCCGGCCAATATCCTGGTCGACCACGCCCACCGGCCCATCCTGCTGGACCTGGGCGTCGCGCGACTGCTGAGCCTGGACGACCCGGACCATCCGCACGCCACCATGACCACCGCGGGGGCAATCGTCGGCACGCCCCACTTCATGGCCCCCGAGCAGCTCACCCCCGCCACCCGCGCGGTCGATTTGCGCTGCGACGTCTACGCCCTGGGCCTGGTGCTCTACGAGCTGCTCACCGGCCGGCCGATGGTCGAGATCGCCGGCCTGAGC
>CAYGTM010000552.1:0-1625 GCA_964352795.1 uncultured Phycisphaera sp. | reverse complement strand
TCACCATCCGCGCCCCCCGCGGCACCACCCTCTCCTGCAAGACCTGGCAGGCCGAGGCCGCCATGCGCATGCTCATGAACAATCTGGACCCAGAGGTCGCCGAACGCCCCGAGGACCTGGTCGTCTACGGCGGTCGCGGCCGGGCGGCCCGGGATTGGAAGAGCTACGAGGCCATCATCGCCACGCTCAAGCGGCTTGAGGCCGATGAGACCTTGTTGGTGCAAAGCGGCAAGCCCATCGGCGTCGTCCGCACCCACACCGACGCCCCGCGCGTGCTCATCGCCAACAGCAACCTCGTGCCCCACTGGGCCACGCAGGACCACTTCGACGAGCTCGAACGCGCCGGCCTCATGATGTTCGGCCAGATGACCGCGGGAAGCTGGATCTACATCGGCACCCAGGGCATCCTGCAAGGGACGTACGAGACCTTCGCCCAGTGCGCGAGGCACCACTTCGGCGGCTCGCTCAAGGGCCGCCTCTGCGTCACCGCCGGCTGCGGCGGCATGGGCGGCGCGCAGCCCCTCAGCGTCACCCTCAACGGCGGCGTCTGCCTCATCGCCGACGTCGACCGCACCCGGCTCGACAAACGCGCCCACGACAAGTACCTCGACGAGATCATCGACGGCCTCGACACCGCCATCGACAAGGCCCTCGAATATAAGAAAGCCGGTGCGGCAAGAAGCATCGGCGTCGAGTGTAACGCCATCGAGCTCCTCGAACGCCTCATCGAACGCAACGAGACCGTCGACGCCCTGACCGACCAGACCAGCGCCCACGATCCGCTCGAGGGCTACACGCCCATCGAATACACCTTCGACGAGGCCAAGCGCGCCCGCCAGGACGACCCCGCCGCCTACCAGAAGCTCACCCTCGCCAGCATGGCCCGCCACGTCCGCGCCATGCTCGAGCTCCAGAAACGCGGCGCCATCACCTTCGATTACGGCAACAACCTCCGCCAACGCGCCAAGGACACCGGCGTGCAGAACGCCTTCGACTTCCCGGGCTTTGTCCCGGCCTTCATCCGCCCGCAATTCTGCCTGGGCCGAGGCCCCTTCCGCTGGGTCGCGCTCTCGGGAGAGCCGCATGACATCTACGTCACCGATAAGGCGATCCTGGACGCCTTCCCCAAGGACGCCAACGACTACAACGCGCGACTGCACGACTGGGTGTTGGGTTGTCACAAGAACCCCGAGGCGCTCATGGCCGGCGACTTCGACAACTGCGCCCCCCGCTTCGGCTGGCAGGGCCTGCCCGCCCGCATCTGCTGGCTGGGCCTGGGCGAGCGCGACAAGGCGGGCCTGATCTTCAACGACCTCGTCGCATCAGGCAAAGTCTCGGCGCCAATCGTGATCGGTCGAGACCACCTCGACTGCGGCAGCGTCGCCAGCCCCAACCGCGAGACCGAGTCCATGAAAGACGGCACCGACGCCGTCAGCGACTGGGCCATCCTCAACTTCGCCGTCGCCACCGCCAGCGGCGCGAGCTGGACCAGCTTCCACCACGGCGGCGGCGTTGGGATTGGTTTCTCCCAGCACGCCGGCCAGGTCATCGTCGCCGACGGAACCGCCAAGGCCGCCGAACGCCTGAAGCGCGTCCTCACCAACGACCCGATGATGGGCGTGTTC
>CAYGTM010000551.1:0-1628 GCA_964352795.1 uncultured Phycisphaera sp. | reverse complement strand
ACCCACGTCTGACGACGTGGGCTCGTTGTATCTGGAACTGTCATTTATCCAGGTCCGATGACCTCGCGCACGTCCTCGAACTTCGACGCGATGGCGGCGGTCCGTTCGATCGCGCCGGGATTGCTGCGGATCACCGGAGGCCACGCGCGGACGGCTTGGCCGCGCAGCGTGCCGGTGGTCTTCGGCGTGGCGTCCCATGCGCGCAGGCGGAGGCCCTCGGGCGTGGGCAGAGCGTCGCGGCCCGGATCGCTGTTGGCCAGGAAGTGGAACATGGCCTCGTCGAGGTTGTGGACGTTCACGCTTTCGCCCAGGAATACCACGAACGGCACGGCGTCGCCGATGGCCCGCACAACGCGCTGCCACAGCGTTTCGAGCGTCTCGCCGCGTGCTTCGGTGGCGATGAACAGCCAGCCGGGCACGGGCATGCCCGCGCCGGCAACGCCCGAGACCACGCTGTGCGCGTCGGGCAATGAACGCGGTTGCGGATCGTCCTTGAGCCGATCGCCGGGCATCTTGCGCGTGCAGTCGAAGCCGATCTTGGTGCCCGCGCCAAGGGCTGGGGCGGCGTGGTCGAGGATGTCCAGCGGGCCCTGGGTGAGCACGACATCGGCGAGCGGGTCGCAGCGTTCGGCGGCGAGTTTGAGAACGGCCTGGGCGTCGTGGACATCAACATCTTCGTCGACAATGAACAGGCACTTTGTCCAAGCCATCTGCCCCGCGCCCCAGATGCTGGCCATGACGCGGCGGCCTTGCATCGCGTAGGCCTTGTTGATCTTCACCATCGCGCAGTTGTGGAACGCGCCGAAGAGCGGCAGGTCGTAGTCCTCGATGTCGTGCACGATGGTCTTGAGCAGGGGCAGGAACAGCCGCTCGGTGGCCTTGCCCAGGAAGTAGTCCTCCTGAGGCGGCAGGCCGACGACGGTGGTCGGGTAGATCGCGTCCTTTCGGCACGTCATCGCGGTGACCTTCACAATGGGGTAGCGGTCGGGCATGGAGTAGAAGCCCGTGTGGTCGCCGAAGGGGCCCTCGAAGACCGCGCCGGGGCCGAGGGGTTCGTCGGTTTGGCGTGGGTCCCATCCCGGATCGCCGGCTTCTGTGCTGACAAGCCCTTCGATGACCATCTCCGCGTCGGCGGGCACCCACAGCGGCACGGTCTTGGCGCGGCACATGCGGATGCCCTTGCCGTTGAGGAAGCCGGCCATCAGCAGTTCGCTGATCCCCGGCGGCAGCGGCGCGGTGGCGGCGTAGGGCAGCACGCTGGGCCCGCCCAGCGCGATCGCCACGGGCATGGGCTTGCCGAGTTTCTTCCAACTCCGCCAGTGGGCCGCGCCGTCGTGGTGCAGGTGCCAGTGCATGGCCACGCGGTCCTTGCCCAGCAGTTGCACGCGGTACATCCCGATGTTGTGGCTCGCGGGGCGCTTCTCGTTGCGATCATCGGCGTGGATGGTGTGGATGCCGGCGAGGGTGATGTAGCGGCCACGGAACTTCGTGTTCCATTCGTCGTCCGAGAGATCAGGGTGCCCAAGGGCATCGATGCCGGCGTTGATGCCCGCCGGGTAGCCCACTGCCTCGAAGTCGCCATCCAGCGGCCAACAACGGAGGATGGGCAGACGCGTGAGGTCGATGCC
>CAYGTM010000550.1:0-1630 GCA_964352795.1 uncultured Phycisphaera sp. | reverse complement strand
CGGGCAGCTTTCCGGCCTGAGACTCGCAAACGACACCGCCTGATGCCGACCGCCACCACCCCCACCGCCGATTCGCCTCCCGAACGCCACGCCGTGGTGCTCGACATCAGCAGCGAACACCACTCGAGCGAGCGCGACGAGGCCCAGGGCCGTGCCGAGGAACTGGCCGCCTTCCGGGCCGACGCACTGGCCGGGCTTGCGCGCCCCCAGAAGTCCATTCCCAGCAAGTACCTCTACGACGCGATCGGCGCGAAGCTCTTCGAGGACATCACCGAGCAGCCCGAGTATTACCCGACGGCCACCGAGATCGGCTTGCTGCGAACCCACGCCGGCGAGATCGCAGGAGAAATCGGCCCCAACGCCACGATCGTCGAGCCCGGCAGCGGCGCGGGAGAGAAGGTCGAGATCTTGCTGAGCGCCCTCGAAACTCCACGCGCGATGGTCCCCGTCGACATCGCGCGCGAGCAGTTGCGGCGCGTGGCGCGGACGCTCGCCGCGCGACATCCTTCGCTCGATATCGTCCCGCTGTGGGCCGACTTCACCCGCCCCATCGATCTGCCCGACGCCGTCGCGCGATTGCGCCATCGGTTGGTCTTCTTCCCCGGCTCGACCATCGGCAACTTCCCCGCCGGCGTGCAGCGCGAGCTGCTCACCACCCTGGCGTGTCTGGCCGGGAAAGACGGCAGCCTGCTCGTTGGCTTCGACCGCATCAAGGACGTTCGCGTGCTTCTTCCCGCCTACGACGATCCGGCGGGCGTCACGCGGGCGTTCGAGATGAACATCCTGACACGACTGAACCGAGAACTGGGCGCCGACTTCGACCCCGACAACTTCCGCTACGACGCGCGATGGAACGAAAGCGACGCGCGAATCGAGATGCACTTGGTGGCGACGAAAGCCCATGCGGTTTCCGTTGTTGGTCAACGCTTCGAGTTCGCCCAAGGCGAGTCGCTTTGGAATGAGAGCAGCCATAAGTACGACATGGCGCGCATCGAGGCCCTCGCCGCGAGCGCTGGGCTCCGGGTCGAGCGGTCCTGGACCGACGCACGCGACTACTTCACCGTGGCGTTGCTTCGGCCGACAAACTGAATCCTCAACTCAATCCAGCACGATCAGCAGCGGCACGACCGCCAACGCCACCACCGCCGCCACCGGCAAGGCCCAATCCGCATACCCCCAGAACCGTGCGAGCGGGCCGGGATTGTGGGCCGTTTCACCCGCCGCCGGCTTTCGCGCGGCAAGATAGAGTTCCTGACCCAGCGAGGGAAACAGCGCACCCCACAACTGGTTGAGTCGTATCCACCAGCCGAAGTTCTCGAGCGGGCTCTTCGTCTGGCGGATGGCGTGCGAGCCGGTCATCATCTCGATGTCCAGCCCCGCGTGCGAGCACAGGCGACGCCAGCCGGCCGGGCAGAACTTACGAACGTGCCCCCAGTGGCGGTTGCGGCCCCGTCTGTCGCGCTCGACGAGTTGCTTCGTGCGCACCAGCGCGATGGGCGTGGGGCCAACGGGCGTGCCCGCCAGGAACACGCCGCCGGGCTTGAGCATCCGCGCGACTTCCTTCGCCGGGCCCTCGACGTCTTTCAGGTGCTCGAACACATGCAGGCACACGACCGCGTCGGCGGTGTTG
>CAYGTM010000549.1:0-1633 GCA_964352795.1 uncultured Phycisphaera sp. | reverse complement strand
TGTGCTGGGCTCCGTGATGCTGGACTGCCTTGTGCCCATCGACATCGCCTTCCTCGACCAGTTCGGCACCGTGGTGGCCACGCACGAGATGCCCATCGAGCCCCGCGAGCCCGGCGAGAGCGATCAGGCCTACGAGCAGCGACTCACGACCTATTCCAGCAACGCCGCCGCCCTGTTCGCTCTAGAGTTCCAGGCGGGCAAGCTCCGAGAACTCGGGCTCGAACGCGGCGATAAGGTCGAGTTGGACACCACCCGGCTCCAGCGGATCGCCCGATAGGCCGATACGTCTTCCAGTGAGCGCGGCGGCCAGGGTTTGGCGGTGCGCTCGCGGAGGGCGCGGCGTGGCCGAACCGAGCATCATCCTGGCCAGTTCGGACGCCTCGTCGGGCCAAGCCGAAGCCCTGTGGCGGCGCGTGTGCGTCGCCTGGGGTGCCGGTGCTCCACAAGCCGAGCCGATCGACGTGGGCGATCTGGCCGACGCCCTGATCGCCCAGAGCGAGGGGCAGCGCGGTTCTCGAGTGAACGGCGTGCTCGTGCTGCTCGACGAGGGAACGCCGAAGGCCACCATCATCGCGCTCGCCCATTTGCTGCGAGATACGTTCGCGTTCGGCTTCATCCTCATGCCCGCCATGCCAGCGGACGTACGCGAGCAGATCAGCGGTGGGGGCTTGATCGGCTGCGACAGCGACCATCCGCCCCAGGCCATCGCCACGGCTCTGCGCGCGTTGTATGGCCGGCAGGACTCGGTCGAGGTGCTCCAACGCGAGGTGCGCATCCTCAGCAGCCTGCAAGGCGGAGTGCGGCAGGAGATGGACCGCATGCACGAGGAACTCAACCTCGCCGCGGTCATCCAGCAAGAAATCCTTCCCGCCGAGCTGCCCGAGGCCGATGGTTTGGAGTTCGGCGTCTTCTTCCGACCGGCGACGTATGTGAGCGGGGATATCTACGACGTGGCCCGCCTGGACGACGATCGCCTGTGGTTCTTCGTAGCCGACGCGGTGGGCCACGGCGTGCCCGCGGCGCTGCTGACGATGGTCATTTCGCGCAGCCTGCGTGGTGGTGCCAGCACGCGCACGCCTGCGGAGGCCATTACGGCGTTGAATGCCGACCTCGTGCGCGCCCAGCGCGGGCGCTCGCGCTTCGCCACGGCCGTCTGTGGCACCATTGATATCCGCACGCGCGAGGTCACGCTGTGTACGGCCGGCCACCCGCCCGCGCTCATCATCGGCGGCAAGCGGGCCGCCAACGAGCGTGCCATCGAATCGGGCGGCGCGCTGCTTGGCGTCTTCGAGGGCGAGCCCTACGAGCAGGCCACCTTCACGCTCGAACCGGGCGAGACCCTGCTGCTCTACAGCGACGGCTTCGAGACGGCGTTCCCCGAAACCGAGGAAGCGAACAGCACGACGAATGGCAAGGGCGCGATGGGCAAGCTCGACACCCAGGCCTACCTCCAAGAGTTCGCCAGCCTGCCATGGGCCGGCAGCCACGACGGTGCCGCGACCTCCATCGCCATGCAAAAACTGGCCGAGCGAGTCGACTGCCAGGCCGGCTCGCTGCACCAGCAGGATGATCTGACGGCGCTCGCCATCGCGGTCGTGCCAAAGGCAAAGTCGCGCCGGCGCGCCGCCTGAGG
>CAYGTM010000548.1:0-1636 GCA_964352795.1 uncultured Phycisphaera sp. | reverse complement strand
GCGTGAGCGGGCACGCGAGCTGCTGAAGACCTTCGGGCTGGGCGAACGCCTCAGGCACAAGCCCGCCCAACTGAGCGGCGGCGAGCGCCAGCGGGTGGCCATCGCCCGGGCCCTGATCGCCGACCCGCCCTTATTGCTGGCCGACGAGCCCACGGGCAATCTCGACCAGCATACGGGCGAGAGCATCCTGGACGCCCTGGAGAAGGTGGTGCGGCCGGAGCTTGGTTCGGGTGGGGGCGGTGCATCCAAGCGGGCCATGCTGATGGTGACCCACGACCCGAACGTGGCTCGGCGGGCGGATCGGATCGTGCACATGGTGGATGGGGTGATCGTGCCCGGGTGATCGTCCGGCAGCTGGGGCGGCCATAATCGGGAGCGCACGCCCCGCGCGTCCATGCCGCTTCGGGGGGGAGGGTCGCCGCCATGGCCGAAGCTCGCCAGCCCGGCCCGCCGGGAACACCGGGGCCGCCCGGCACGCCGCCGGTGGACTTCTACGACGCGACCTACGCCCGCTTCGGCGAGTCGCTTTACGCCGAGGTCCGCGGCCAGACCTGGGACCAGGACTTCGGCCAGAACGGGTGGATCACCGCCGCCGAGCAGGACGAGTTCGCCCGCTGGCTGGCGCTCGGCCCGGGCCAGCGCGTGCTCGACGTGGCCTGCGGCTCGGGCGGGCCAACCCTGCGCCTGGCCGAGCTGACCGGGGCCCACATGGTGGGCGTGGACATCCAGGCCGACGCGGTGCGGGCCGGCGCCAGCGAGGCGGCGGCCCGGGGGTTGGGCGACCGGGCCGGGTTCTTGGTCACGGACGGGTCGGGCCGGCTGCCCATGCCCGACGGCGCCTTCGACGCCGTGGTGTGCATCGACGCCATCAACCACCTGGGCGACCGCCCGGCCGTGCTGGCCGAGTGGGGGCGCGTGCTCCGCCCCGGGGGCCGGCTGCTGTTTACCGACCCGGCGGTGGTGACCGGCCCGTTGACCAGCCAGGAGATCGCCCTGCGCAGCTCGATCGGCCCGTTCCTGTTCGTCGCGGCCGACACCAACGAGCGGCTGCTAGCCCAGGCCGGCATGCGACCCGAGCGCCGCGAGGACCGCACCGCGGCGGTCGCCCTGGCGGCGTCGCGCTGGCACGCGGCCCGCCAGCGGCGGGCCGGGGCCCTGTCGGGCATCGAGGGCTTGGCGACGTTCGAGGGCCAGCAGCGGTTCCTAGAGGTCGCCGCCCGGCTGGCCGCTCAGGGCCGGCTGTCGAGGTTCGCCCACCTGGCCACCAAGCCCGCAGACCCCGACTCTCGCTGAATAAGGCGGGTCTCGCGGCCGCCCGCAGGGGCCATCGAGGCGGAGGGGGGCGGTGGTTGGCCGTCACTAGGTTTTCTCCCGCGCCAGGCCACCGCCGCGCGTAGTATCGTGCCATGGGCTCGCCCGGGGATGTTCGGCCGCCGGACGCCACCGCATCCCCCGTCCGGGCGGGCCCACAGGTCAGGGGACCCCACGCGTTGACACCCACGGGCGCCACCGGACAGCACGCCTCGGCCAACCCGGCCACCCCCACCTCGCCGGCCTGCGGCAAGGCGCTGACACTGCGCGGCCGCCCCGGCCCGGTGCCCCCGCCGGTGGAAGAGGTCGGCGCGGGCGCGGCGGT
>CAYGTM010000547.1:0-1637 GCA_964352795.1 uncultured Phycisphaera sp. | reverse complement strand
TCGTCGCGGTGGGGGACATGGCGATTCTCCTGGATAACGCTGGATTAGCACTGGGTCAACACAACAAAAAAGGCCCGCCGGTTTCGTTCCGGCGGGCCTTGCGATTGTGGATGCAAGGGGTCTTAGCGGACGCGCACGCGACCGTCGCCGGGGGGGTTCATCCCTTTGGCTTTGGCTTTCAGCGTGATGGCGGCGCGGCTGCTCATGAGTTCAATGATTCCCATCGGTTCGGTGGAGTCAAGGGGTTGAAAGGAAGTTCATCACGGGCAGCGCCCCGGGTGAGGCTCCCACGTGGGCGAATCGCAGGAAGTACTCGATGATCTCGGCGAGGTTGTGCGGGCCGCCCGCGCCGTGGAAGAAGGTGCCCATGTCGGGCAATCCGAGCCCGCCCATCGTGGGATCGTGCTTGACGCCGCACTCGAACCAGTCGTCCTCATCGCGGTACACCTTTGTGGTCGGGATGGACCGCGGGCCGATCCCCGTTCCTTCAAGGTTGATCACCACCCACCAGCCGGGGTTGTCGAGGGTCTCGATCTTGACGCCGCACGAGTGCTCCCACTCCTCGTTGCAGTTGGCGTCGTACCACCGCATGAGCCTGGAGAGGATGGGCGTCTCTTCGTGCATATCGGGCATGGCGTACTCCGTCCAGCAAGAAGCCCCGCGGCCACCAATCCTGCGGCCGCCGGTGCGAGCATATCCCCGGGCGGTTCGCGCGCCGCCGGTTCCATCCCGACCCCACCGTGCCGCCCCGCGCCCGACCCTTCCCGGCTCGTGTCAGAAGACCTCGGACACGGGCCAGAGCGGCTCCGCCGGGGGTCAGGGTTGTGCTGGCGGGGGCCGGAAGAGCCCGTACCGGGCCCGCATCATCCGCGGCGCGGGCAAGGCCAGCCACTGGTGCTACCCGGCGATGCTGACTTTCGGGCGCGAGAAGCCGGCCAACCCCGGGGAGATCGTGTGCGCAGCGTGAGGGTGGGGGTGGCCATGCAGGGAATGCCGAGTGGGGACCGTGTTGTACCGGGGAAGCTCGCGCACGGCAACCTGCCCTTGGGCTCCAAAAAAGCCCGGTCTTGCGCCCGGGCCTCGTTTGAATCAGGAATGCGATGTCCGAATCAGCAGCCCGCGTCGAACTCGTTGGAGAAAGTCAGGAAGTCGAAGATGGTGAGGGTGCCGTCACCGTCGAAGTCGGCGGCAAGGTCGCCGGCGTCGAACAGGTTCGAGAACATGAGGAAGTCGAAGATGGTCAGGCTCCCGTCGCCGTCGAGGTCGGCCCGGCAGGTGGGGTCGTCGGCGATGACGCGGATGCGCACGTCGTCGATGTACCACTGGTCGCTGGCGTCGCTGCCTGGCGTGGTGAATCGGACTTGGAACGTGTCGCCGTAGGCGTCAAGAGGGATGCTTGTCGCGCTGGCGATAAAGGTGGTCTGATCGCCGCCGTCGGAGGTGATCTCGGTCAGGTCGCGCCACTCGCCCAGGAAGCCGCTGAAGTACTCGACTCGCAAGGTCTTGCCGGCCTCCACGCCGCGGTGCTGGCTGTGGAAGGCGACCTCGACGGGCATGGCGGGAAGGAGAGTGGGCGGCACGTTGACGCGGGCCGAGGCCAGCAGGGCGTCGTTGAGCAACAGCAGGCTGTAGGGCCC
>CAYGTM010000546.1:0-1641 GCA_964352795.1 uncultured Phycisphaera sp. | reverse complement strand
GTTCCCAAACAGGATGCCCGAGCACACCCAAGCCGTCGGCAACTCAGGTGCCAGGTCAGGAACCCCGCATCGTGAACGTCTTGCCGCCGAAGTCTCTTTCGGCTACCCGACGCACCCATTGCATAGCCGCTTCGCGGATCACCGGCCCGAGGTTCGCCACGGGCTGGGCCAATCCCGGAGTCTTCTCCAGGAGACCCATAACATCGTGCAGCACCACCACCTGCCCGTGGCAACTCGGACCCGCACCGATGCCGATCACCGGCACCCCGGCGTTGGCGACCAACTCGTCGGCCACCTCGCTGGGGACGGCCTCGACCAACAGCATCGCCGCCCCGGCTTGTTCCAAAGCCTGCGCATCGTGCAACACCCGATCGGCATCGTCGCGTGTGCGGCCCTGGGCCTTGTACCCGCTGGTCAAGGCCACATGCTGGGGCTTGCTGCCCACATGGGCGCACACAGGGATACCCGCCGATGCCATGCGCTTCACCAACGGCGCGTAGCTCGCGTCCGCTTCCAGCTTGATAATGTCGGCCTTGCCTTCCACGAGGAAGCGCCCGGCGTTGACCATCGCGGTGTCGGGGCTTGCCTGATAGCTCATAAAGGGCATGTCGCCCATCACCACGGTATTGGGCGCGCCGCGCTTCACCGCCGCCGTGAGCGCGAGCAGGATATCGAAGGGCATGTCGATCGTGCGCGGCAGTCCGAGAATCACCTCGGCCGCCGTATCGCCCACCAGCAGCAGATGGACGCCCGCCTGTTCGAGCAGCTTGGCCGTCGACGCGTCGTAGCACGTCAGGCAGGCGAACGCCTCGCCCCGCGACGCCATGCCGTTCAGCGTGGCCAGCGTCGTCGGCTTGCGGGAAGCGCCCTCGATGATCGAACCCACCGTGCTCACATCACCATCCTAGGGGCCTCCCCCAGCCAACTAGCCCAACCAACCCTGGGCGATGGGCATCCGCCGCCCGGGGCCGAACACGACGGGCGAAGCCTTCAGCACCACCCCATACTGCCGCCGCTTGTGCTCATTGATCGCGATCAGCCGGCACATCCGCCTCACGACTTCGCTCTCGCACCCGATTTTGGCCACGATGGCCTTGATCCCAAGCCGCCCGACCACGCGCAGTTCCACGATCTGGTCGAGCACTTCGTATGGGGGCAGCGTGTTATCATCACGCTGGTCGGGCGCCAACTCGGCACTGGGCGGCTTCTCGATCGTGCTCACGGGAATCGGTGCGCGATCGAAGCCGAACGCGGATGGCGATGCATTCATCGCGCGGGCCAGCTCGTACACCCGCAGCTTCGGCAGGTCGGCCAGCGGCGCGAGCGCCCCGTTCATGTCGCCATACAGCGTGCAATAGCCTACCGCCAGTTCGGTCTTGTTGCCCGTGGTCAGCACGAGCGCGCCCAGCCGGTTGCTGAGGGCCATGATGGCCGTCCCGCGCAGGCGGCTTTGCAGGTTCTCTTCGGTGATGTCGGGCCGCTGCTCGCCCAGCCTCGAAGCCTTCAAGTCCTCGAACGCACCATCGAGCACGCCGCGGAATCCCGCCATCGGCTCGTCAATGGGCAGCGTCATGAGTGGGACGCCCAGGTTCTCGGCCAACGCCCGCGCGACATCCAGTGCATCGTCCGACGAGGACGGCC
>CAYGTM010000545.1:0-1666 GCA_964352795.1 uncultured Phycisphaera sp. | reverse complement strand
GCATCAATGGCGATGGGGAATACCAGCACCACGGCCGCGTTGTTGGTGATGATCTCGGTGGCCAGGCTCGTCACGACATAAATGGCGATCAGCACCATCCAAGGGTGCTGGCCCACCAGGCTCAGAATGCCCGAGGCGATGTCGGTGGCCGCACCGGAAACGCGCAGGGCCTCGCCCAACCCCAACGCCGCACCAATGACGATGAGCACCGACCAGTCGATGCTGCGGCGGGCCTCGGTGATGGAGCAGCAGCGCGTGAACACCATGAGCCCGGCGGCAACCAGTGCCGCGACCAGGATGTCGAGCACACCCAGGGCCGCCAGGGTCACCATGCCCGCCAGCAGGCCCACGGCCAATGGCGCGCGGGTGTGACGCCTTGGGGTCGAATCCTCGAGCGCGCTTACGAGCAGGAAGTCGCGAGAGTTTCTGTGCCGGTCGGCGAACCCCGGATCGGCTTCGAGCAGCACGGTATCGCCGGGCTTCAGTTCGATGTCGCCCAGTTTGCCCCGGAGGCGTTCGCCCTCGCGCGCCACGGCGATGACCACCGCGTCGTAGGTATTGCGGAAGCGGCCCTCGCGGATGGTGCGCCCCGCGGCGGGGCTGGTGCGCGAGACGACGGCCTCGAACAGGCGGCGGCGATAGCGCGGCGAGTCGAGCTTGAATACCTGGTCGGTCGCGGGGGTCAGCCCTCGTTGGGCTTGCAGGTCCTTGATTGCCTCGACAACGCCCGCGAAAACCAGGCGATCTCCCGCGCGCAGCACCGAAGACGGCCCCACCGCCGCCATGACCCCACCTTCGCGTTCGACCTCGACCAGGAAGCAGCCCGGCAGGTTTCGTAGGCCCGCGTCCTCGACGGTCTTGCCGGCCAGCGGGCTGCCCTCGGGCACGATCATCTCGAGGGTGTACTCGCGCGGGTCGGCCATCACGCTGGCCGAAGAGACGCGGCTGGGCAGTAACTTCGGGCCAAACACGAGCAGGAAGCCCAGCCCGACGATAACGCAGGGCACGCCGATCCAGGTGATGTCGAACATGCCCAAGGGGGGCAGGTCCGTATGGTCGATCACCATGCCGGCGACCACGAGGTTGGTGCTCGTACCGATGAGCGAGCATGTGCCGCCCAGGATGGCCGCGTAGCTGAGCGGGATCATCAACTTGGAAGGCGAGAGCCCGGTGCGTTTGCACCAATCGGCCACGGCGGGGATCATGAGCGCGACCACGGGCGTGTTATTCAGGAACGCGCTCATGCCCGCCACGGGGGCGACCATCCGGATCATGCCGCCCCGAAGCGACTTCGGCCGGCCCAGCACGCGGGTGGATATCCAATCGATGCCGCCGGTCTCCCGAAGCCCGGTCACCACCACGAAGAGGATGGCCACGGTGGCCAGGCCCGTGCTGCCGAAGCCGGCAATGGCCTCACGCGGCGACAGGACGCCGAGCGTCCAGCCGGTGTCTTTGGGCACGGGCACCACCAGGAGCAGGGTGAGGGCCGACACCAGGATGGCGTCGGCGGCGATGCGCGTGAAAATGAGGGCGGCTAGCACGGCCGCGATGATCCCGAGCACGATGACCGCTTCGATGCCCATGAACCCCCGCGCTCCCCTCGGCGTCGTCGCGTGCCGAGATGCCTTGGTGCATCATCGGCACATGGCCTTGCCGAGGATATATC
>CAYGTM010000544.1:0-1667 GCA_964352795.1 uncultured Phycisphaera sp. | reverse complement strand
CCCGGCAGGGGGCGAGGATGCCGGCCAGACGCAGCACGACCTGGTCGGGGTCGTACTCGACGGCCCAGAGGTACTGCGTGTCGCCGGAGATGGTCACCGGGTCGGCGTCGAAGGCGCCGCCGACGCCCGCGGCGGCGGTGAGGATGACGAACTCGTCGCCCAACTGCGGGGCGAACGTGCCGGTATCCAGCTCGTCGAGGGTCACTTCCAGAGCCCCATCGAGCACGGCCGAACCGCTGGCGGCGATCTGGTCGTGCCCGGTGGCGGGCGCGTCGCCGCCCAGCGAAACCCGCCACGTCGCCCCGGCGTTCTGCTGGAAGCGGGCCACGCTCGCGCGGGCCGGGCCGGTGGCGACGTCGGGGTCGATCTCGGCGGCGCCCAGGGTGAACAGCCCCTCGTTCTCCAGGGCGATGGTGTTCATGGTGACGCCCGCGTCGATGGACATGCGGCCGCCTTGGCCGTTGCGAAGCGTGCCCAGGCCGGCGACGCTGGCGCCCGGCTCGAGGATGGTGCGGCCCTGCGTGCGCACCAGGCTCGTGGGCAGCGCAAGGCCGAGCTCGCCCGTATCCGCGAGGGTGAGGTCGCTGATCACGTCGGCGATGCCCGACGCCACGTCGAGCGAGCCGGTGACGATGGCCGGCGAGCCCAGCAGGCTGCGCTGGAGGAAGGTCGTGCCGCCGGTGAACGTGAGCTCGCCCGCCAGCGTCCACGCGGCTTCGGGGTCGTCCAGGTTGATGCGCAGCCGCGCGAAGCTGCCGGCGTTGATGTTGAAGGTCCCCGTGAACACGTTGGCGCTCGAGCCGAGGTCGCCCGCGTTGATGGTGGCCTGGTTCTGGATGGTCCACACGGTGTCACCGGTGCCGCCGTCCATGTCGAGCCGCTGGGCGTGGATAGTCGTGCCCAGCACGCCGGTCGTGGTCGCGGGGCCACTCTGGCGGGCCGCGCCGTTGATGGTGGTGGCGCCGGTCCACGTCGTCGGGCCGCTGAAGAAGATCGCGCCGTCGGCCAGGCTGGCCGACGGGGTGCTCAGGGTCGCGCCGGTCAGCGTGGTGTCGCCCAAAAAGGTGAGCGTCGCGTCCTGGCCGAGCGTGAACGTCCCGCCCTGGACGCTCGTCTGGGCAGCGAAGGTCAGGGCGTCCGCGGTGTTGATGATGGCGGTCATGCCGGGCAGCGCCGTGAAGGGGGCGTCAAAACGCAGGTTCCCGGCGTTGCCCGTGGAGACGATGCCGCCGGCGACCGAGACGGGCGCGCCCTGGATGCGGGCGGGCTGGAAGGGGTTGCCATTGCCCGTGGCGATGATCGCGCTGCCGGCGTTCGTCTGCCAGGGGCTGGACAGGTTCATGTCGAGCACGGCCTGGCCGCCCAGCAGGATGTCGCCGTCGAAGGCGTCGGTCAGCGAGCTTGCCAGGATCTCCAGGCGGTCGGCCGGCTGGTTGATGCGCAGCTCGCCGTTGTTGTTGGAGCCGTCCAGGTCGATGGGGTTGAGCGTGGTCGAGCCCTGGCGGACCACGAGCCCCGCGCCCGGGCCGCCGTAGATCACACCTTCATTGCGGAACGCGGTGGCCAGGTCGGCCAGGCGCACCGTGCCCACGCCGCGCAGCGTGCCGTAGCTGCCCGACTGGCCCTGGACGTGGGCGATCGCGCCGCCGAAGAGCTCGACCCGGGCC
>CAYGTM010000543.1:0-1669 GCA_964352795.1 uncultured Phycisphaera sp. | reverse complement strand
ACCCCCTTCTGCCGCTCCCCATGATGGAAGACGACCACTACGAGATCGCCATCTTCCTCGTGGGCGCCTACCAGGAGGTGCTCGGAGACCTGCACAACCTCTTCGGCGACACCCACGCCGTGCACATCGAGCTGGACGACGAGGAAAACTCCTGGGCCATCGCCGAGGTGGTCGAGGGCGACACCGTCAGGGAAGTGCTGGGCTACCTGCAATACGACGACAACGAGCTCCGCCGCGCGATGCGCAAGGACGTGGAGAAGGCCGTCCGCACCAACAAGCTTTCCGTCGCCGACGGCGCGGCCCTGATGCGGTACTACGAGAACGGCCTGGCCGGCTATACGTACCTCGAATAGCCGTGAAAGAACGCGAGCTCCTCCAACGTATCGCCAGTCGCTCGACAGACCTGCGCGCACGCTTCGATCACGTCCTCGTCGGCCCGGGCGACGACTGCGCCGTCATCGCCGCCAGCCCGCATCCGCTGCTGCTGACCACCGACCACCTCGTGCAATACCGCCACTTCGACGACGCCCTGCCCCTCGAACTCGTCGCGCGCAAGGCCATCGTCCGCTCGGCCAGCGACATCGCCGCGATGGCGGGCACGCCCGCCTGGGCCCTGGCCACCGCGTTATTACCTTCGGGCTATCCGCACGCCGACGAGCTGTTCGACCACATGGCGCGATACGCCCGTGAGTTTGGCTGCCCGCTGGTGGGCGGCGACATCGCCAGCCTGCCGCCCGGCACGCCCGGCCCGATCTCGCTCACCGTCACCGTGGGCGGCCACGCGACCAAGCCCATCCTGCGCAGTGGCGCCCGCGTGGGAGACATGGTGTACGTCACCGGCGCTCTTGGCGGCTCGCTCAAGAACAACCGCCATGCGCTGGCCACGCCGCGGCTCGAAGAAGCCCACCAACTCGCGGGCCAGGCGACCGCCATGATCGATCTTTCCGACGGCCTTGGCATCGACAGCGCCCGCGTCGCGCGGGCCTCTAACGTGCGCTTCGAGCTGGACACCCGCGCCATCCCCATCCACCCCGACGCGAAAGACCTCGACGCCGCCCTGAGCGACGGCGAGGACTACGAACTCCTCTTCACCGCGCCCGCCGACGCCAGCATCCCGGACACTATCACCCGCATCACCCGCATCGGCCGAGTGATCGAAGGTCAGCCCGCGACCATCCTCCTCATGCCCGACGGCACACACCGCGACGTTTCGGCCCAAGGATTCGAGCATGGCTGAGACCATCGAGACCAGTTCGCCCGCCGAAACCGAGGCCTGGGCCGCACGCCTTGCCACCACCCTCAAGGGCGGGGACATCCTCGCCCTCGAAGGCGACCTGGGCGCGGGCAAGACCACCCTCGTGCGCGGGCTGGCCGTCGGCCTGGGCCTCGACCCGGCCCAGGTCTCCAGCCCGACCGTCGCGCTCATGAACGAGGCCGACGGCTCTGGTTTGACGCTCGTCCACATCGACGCCTACCGAATGACCAGCCCCGACGAACTCGCCGGCCTGGGCTGGGATCGCCTCATCGACGACGATTCCGTGGTCATCGCCGTCGAATGGCCAAGCAAGGTCGACGGTGCCCTGCCGCCGCACCGCACCACCACCATCGCCCTCGAGCCCATCGGCGAGGATCTGCGATCCATTCTCTTGACGCCCCCGCGCGATTGGAC
>CAYGTM010000542.1:0-1678 GCA_964352795.1 uncultured Phycisphaera sp. | reverse complement strand
CGAGCACCAAGCCGAGCGCCGAACTGATGTACGTCGTCTCGTCGTACACCTGCCGCAAACGCAGATACGGCCCCACGCGATCATCGAGATTCGGCAAAATATCCAGCCGGACCTGATCGATCTGCGCGTTGATGCCCTCCATCACCTCCACCACGTTCGCGTCGGTCTGCCGCAGCACGTTGATCGCCAGACAAGGCTGCCCGAGCGAACGCACGAACCCGCGCGACTTCTCGTGGCTCACCTCCACCGTGCCGATGTCCCGCAGGTACACGGGCTTGCCGTCTCGATACGCCACGATCGTGTCCAGCACCTGGTCGGGACGGCTGAACTGCCCGATGACCCGCACGCGATAGTCCCGCTTGCCCTCGGCGATCGTGCCCGCCGACACGTTGCGGTTCTCGCCGCGCAACGCATCGAATACGTCCACATGGTTCAGCCCACGCTGGGCCATGGCGTACGGGTCCAGCAGCACGCGCACCTCGCGCTCGCGTCCGCCGTACACATTCACCTCGGCCACACCGCCCACGCGCTCGAGGAACGGCCGGATCTCCCGGTCCACCTGGTCGAACAGCGTCGAGATATCGAAGTCCTTGAACTCGCCTAAGTGCTTGGGATCGATGTCAAGGATGATCCACGCGATGGCGTTCTCCGGCCCGCCGCTGGTGTCGGCGATCGTCGGCTCGTCCACCTCTTCGGGATACGCGGGCACTTGCCGCAGCGCGTCGGAAACTTCCTGCAGCGCCCGATCGATGCTCGTCCCGATGTAATATTCCAGCGTGACCGAGGAAGAACCCTCGCTGCTCAGCGAACGCATCGACTTGAGGTTCGACACGTTCTTGAGCTGCTCTTCCTGCTCCTTGGTGATCTCATCGACCACCTCCTGCGGGCTGCGGCCCGGCCAGTTCGTCGTCACCGTAATAATCGGCCGATCGACCGTGGGCGTGAGCTGGATCGGGATGGCCCCCATCCCGATCAGCCCGAACATCACCACCAGCACCACGGCCACAACCACGCCCACCGGGCGTTGGATCGCAAGTCGTACCAAATCCACGCGTCACGCCCCTCCGGCCGGCTTGCCACCATCGGCGCCACCGACACGCTGCCCCTGCGAGTCGTTCCCTGGAAGATTTAGGATATTCAGCGGCTGCGTGGGGAACATCCGCTCGTTCCCCTCGACGATCACCATCGCCCCCGGCGGCAACGCCCCGGCCCGGATCGCCACGCGATCACCCGCCGCGAAGAGCCGCGTCACCCGCGCCGGCACCGCCATGTGCCCGCCGCCCTCGCCCGGCACCGCGAAGTACACGAACTCGCCCGCGTCGTCGCGCAGCATCGCGTCCTTGTGCACGGTCAGCGTCGGCTCGGTCACGCCCGTGGGCGTCAGACCCGTCGCGCTCATGCCCGGGCGAAACCGCTCCTCGGCATTCTCGAGCACGATCCGCACCGGGAACAACCGGCTCCTCGGATCGGCGTCGGGCACGATGGTGAAGCTCGTCGCCTCCACCTCGTCGCCCGTGGCCGGCACGCGCACACGTACCCGCCCGCCCTCGCTCGACAACCGATCCACCAGCCGCTCGGGCACATCAATCCACGCCTCGACCGTATCGAGCGACACGATCTCCGCCACCGTGTCGCCCCCGCCGAGCCATTGCCCGGCCTCGGCGATCCGCCGCACGAT
>CAYGTM010000541.1:0-1682 GCA_964352795.1 uncultured Phycisphaera sp. | reverse complement strand
GCCCGTAGGGATTCGAACCCCAAACCTCCTGATCCGTAGTCAGGTGCTCTATCCAATTGAGCTACACCCGCAAACTACCCACTGGTGGGTCGTGGGGCGATGATAGCACCACCATCCCGGCTCGGGCAATGGCATGGGGGTCTGGGCCACCCGGGGCTGAACGTGATTCCTGGGGCCCGGGGCTTGATCGGGGGGCAGCAGCCCGTCATAATCCCTTTACCCGGGGAGCGTTCGGCTGGTGGCTGCCTCCGCCTGAGCGACCCTGGGGGCCGCCCACGAGCGGCTCGTCTTGGCTTGGCTCTTTTGGCATCACCCGTTCGGCCCTCGCATTCTGGGTCGTTCTCCAGGGAGGAATGGATCGCACATGGCCCACACCGTCTCAGCCCGCAAGCGCATCCGCCAGAATATCCGCCACCGTGCCCGCAACCGCTGGCGCCTGAAGGCCATGCGTGATGCCATCAAGGACTTCAACGACAAACTCGTTCACGGCTCGGTCGATGACGCCAAGGCCGCCTTCGTGGTCGTGCAAAAGGCGCTCGACCGCACCGCCGCCAAGGGCGTGATCCACCCCAACCAGGCCGCCCGCCGCAAGAGCCGGCTGAACGCCAAGTTGAAGGCTCGTGCCACTTCGGGCAGTTGATCGAATCGCACCCTTAAGCGACAACCCATTCTCACGCGAAGATCGCTTGACCCGCCCCGCTGGCGGGTTTTTTCTTGCTTGTGGATCACAACGAGAGCGAAGGACGCCCGTCAGAACCCGCGGCCAGCCTCCCCTACCGCCTGCGCCAAACGCTGGGCCAGCGGGCGCGGGGCGTGCGAGGCTTCGTGGGGGCCGTGGCCTTGCGTGCCGCCTTCCGTATCGATTTGCTCGATCAGCGGCACGCCATGCGCCGACAGCAGCACCCACGATGGGCCATGCACGGCGAAGGCGACGCCCTCTCCGATCGACGGCACCCACTCGGGCGGCCCATCGACCGCAAACGCGCGCACGCGCGGGCCATCTCCCCGCGTGACGCGCTCGAACAGCGAGGCCACCGGCCCATCACCCACCGCCAGGATCACCACCGACACGTTGAGCTTCGCACTCAGGCCCGACAGATCGGCCTGGGCCAGCGCTCCCGCGAGGCTCGCCCGATCCTCGGGCATGCGCGCATCGACCAGCAGTACCACGACGCGCTCGGTTTCGCCCGCCACCGCGCGCAGCGTGGTCGCCCGACCGCGCGCATCGATGCCGATGGCCTGGCCGAACGGCTCGCCGGAACGCACGGGGCCCGGGGCCCGACCAAGGTCGGCCAGCGAGCCCACGATCGTGCCGTCGAGAGGCGGCGCGTCGAACCATGTTTCATTGACCGCGACGGCCTCGATCCGGGCCCGCGCCCGTACCCGTCCCTCGCGTTGGACTTCCATTGCAGCCAGCCGGTGATCGCCGCCGACCGAGAGCGTGAGAGCCGCTCCCTGGGCTACCCCCGCGTAGCGATCCCGCTCGCCAGACGCGACGAGCGACCACGAGAGGTCGGGCATCACGGCCAGCAATCCGCTCGGTGACGCAGCGAACGCAAGATCGATCTGCGGCACGAGCACCGGCGGCAGCACGGCCTCGATGGCCCGCCGCCCGAACGGCTCGGGCAGCACCACCGTGAACACGCGCGAGCGATCGCTCTGCCGCCAGGCCAGCAGTTGCC
>CAYGTM010000540.1:0-1685 GCA_964352795.1 uncultured Phycisphaera sp. | reverse complement strand
CTCGCGGCCGCGCGCGCCCCCCCGCCCGCCGACCCCCCGCGCGAAGGGGGCGCCTCCTCGTCGACACTGCAGAGGTCGATGACCTCGGCCCGGATGGACGGATCCTCGCAATGCTCCCGGAGCCACCGCTCCCGGTCGGCCGGGCTCAGGTCCTTCACCGTCTCGAAGAGCCGATCGATGGCGTCGAAGCGTGCTGGGTCCATGAAGGAATCATAATCCGTCCCCGCTCCATCGTTACGTTTCTGGCCGTTGAATTCGAGGGGCGGTCCCGCTCTGGCACTTTCATCATGCCTGCCAGACGGTACGGCCTGCGGTCATCGAGCCCGCGGGAGCCAAGATAGGAAACCCAAGGGCATAAGCGCCCTGCTCGTCCAAGGTGGCCTTCAGCAGTTTGACGACCCTGGTCAGGCCGCGTTCCTAGGCGAAGGTGCGGGTGGCGTCGTAGCCGGCGTCAGCCAACCCGAACCCCGGCACCCAGCAACGCCGAACGCACGCCCCGCGCGATCTCCAACGCTCGGGGCGTATCCCCATGCACGCACAGCGTGTCGAAACGCTCACTCCGCGCCAGCCGCACCGCTTGCTCGGCGGCTTGCCGCGCATCGGTCAGCACCGCCCCCGGTTGATCGCGGGGAATGATCGCGCCATTCATGTACCCACGATCGACAAAGCCCTCGCGTGCCACGCGCAGGCCCATCTCCGACCAGCGATGTACCCCAAAAGTGTCGGGCAACCCATAGAACACCAGCCCCGCGAACGGATCGCCCGTCACCTCGGCCACCGCGTCGAGGCAGCCACGCGCGACCGCTTCTGCCGCGTCGGCGTCGGCCATCGCGCGGTGATACAGCGCCCCGTGCGGCTTGGCGTGCGTCAGCGTGAGGCCCGTCTCGGCCGCCACGCGCGCCAGGCGCGAGACCTGCTCGCGGCACAACGCCTGGATCGCCTCGGGCTCGAGCCCCAACTCGCGCCGCCCGAAGCCCTCGACATCGACATACCCCGGGTGCGCGCCGAGCCCCACGCCCCGGTCGGCCGCCCGCTTCAGGATCGAACGCATCAACCCGGGCGACCCGGCGTGCCCGCCGCACGCGATGTTCACCGAGGTCGCCACGCCCATCAACTCCAGATCACTCTGGAGCAACGAATCGAGCTCGCCCGCGTCGGCGTTCAGATCAATGGCAGGGCCAAGCAGGCTGGCGTCGTCCATGCCGTCATTCTATGGACGCGAGCGATGCATCGATTGCCGCGAGTTTTTGCTTCAGCAACTCCACCGCGAGTTCACGCTCTACCGTCTCCAGCCTCACCCACTGCCCAGGCACCAACTGCCCCACCGCCGGCAGATCGACTGCGATGATCGTGCCGACGGTCGCGTAGCCACCAGTGGTCGGGCCATCGGGGCCCAAAATGACCAACTCGCCCGACGACGGCGCCTGGACCGTGCCGTGCAGCACGCCCCGGCTGGGGCCGGCCTCGATCGGCTGCCCACCACCAAGGCGTTCGAGCCGAACGCCCACGCAATCGCTCCTGGATGACACGCGCAGCAAACCTGCCGGCAACTCCGCCTCGGCTCCATCGACCACCACGCGCAGCACGCGGCTCCGCAAGGCAAACTCCATCATCGCGCGCACATGGGCGGGCAAGTCCGCCGCCGCGCCACGCTGTGCACCGCTGGAGAGCACCTCACCCGCCCA
>CAYGTM010000539.1:0-1689 GCA_964352795.1 uncultured Phycisphaera sp. | reverse complement strand
CATCGATGGCTACGGGCGCTACAACCACGAGGCGGTCGCCATCGATCCCTCGAAGACGCGGGCCGACCTGGCGACGCAGGGCACCCTCGACAACGTAGTTGCCGTCGATGATGGCGCCGATCTGGGCGACCTCCTGCTCGGTCAGGTCGTTGGCGCGGCGGTTGGGATCGATCTGGGCTTCGGTCAGCACGTCCATGGCGTACTTCGGACCGATGCCATGCACATACTGCAGGGCGTAGTAGATCTTCTTGCGATCGGGAATGTCAATACCAGCAATACGCGGCACTCGTGTACTCCCTGGCCCAAGGCCAGCTCAAACGGTCTTTAGCCCTGGCGCTGCTTGAAGCGGGGGTTCTTCTTGTTGATGATGTAGACCCGGCCGCGACGGCGGACGATCTGGCAGTCCTTCGACCGCCTCTTGACGCTTGCTTTCACTTTCATCGGCCACCTCGCTCAATACGATACCGTCACTCGCCCGAACCCAGCCCGGTGCGAAGGGGATTGTACCCCGGTGCGGTCCCGGAGTCACCAGGACTCGAACCGCCGAGCATCAGGATTTGTTCGTTTTCCACGGCGATCAAGGCCTCTCGGGCCACCGCGGGGGCTCGGTCGGTGGTCAGAATGGACCAACCATCTTCCGAATCGCCAACTTCCGTATGGATTTTGCCCGAGCCGGTGGTGATGGCCGGCTCGAGGGTGAAGACCATGCCCTGGCGGAGGATCACAGGCGGATCGGATGGCCTTGGGACCAGGGGCAGCGCGGGCAACTCATGGGGGGCCATGCCGATGCCGTGGCCGGCCAGGCCCTGGACCAGCCGGACGCCATTCCGCTCGGCCGCTCCGGCCATCGCTCGGGCAACCTCAGCCCAGGGGCCACCCGGTTTGATGGCGGCCAGGCCGGCCTCCCAGACGGCATCGAGGGCGTGCAGCAACGCGTGGCTCCCACCGCCAACGACCACCGTGTCGGCCACGTCGGCGTGCCAATCGTTGATCGAGAGCATGAGGTCGATGGTGACCAGTTGGCCAGCACGCAGCGGCTGGAAGTCTGGTCGAGCGTGGGCGACGGCATTGTCGACGCTGACCGAGCAGGCGTGCCCGAAGGCTCGGCCATCGTCGCCTACGACATCCATCAGTATGGGTTTGGCTCCGGCCGACTCGATGCGTTGTCGACAAGCGAAGTCCAAATCGAGCGGCGTGACACCGGGCGTGGTCTTGGTGAGTAGTTCATCGAGGATGGCGCGCGCAAGAGAAGCCGCGCTCGTGAGCGCGGCGATGTCGTGTTGGGTATAGAGCTGTGGCCCTCGGAGCTTCTGGCCCGAAGGAATCACCTGGGCCCGCGGAGCTTGGGCCCCTTGCCGGTGCCGTCCTGGCCGCCGAGGAAGCCGGCGTAGTTGCGCATGAGCAGGTTGGCCTCGATGCGTTGGACGAAGTCGAGGATGACCGCCACGACGATGAGCAGGCCCGTGCCGCCCAGGAACTGGGTGACGTGGAAGGGCACGCCCATGGCGCTGCTCACCAGCATGGGCAGCACCGCGATGACCGCGAGGAACGCGCCGCCGACGTAGGTGAGGCGTTCCATGACGGCTTCGAGGTACTCGGCCGTTCGCGGGCCGGGGCGAAGGCCCGGGATGAACGAGCCGTGGTCGCGCATCTGCTTGCTGATTTCTTCGGGGTTGAACTGGACGGTGA
>CAYGTM010000538.1:0-1701 GCA_964352795.1 uncultured Phycisphaera sp. | reverse complement strand
GCAGCGCATCACCAGCATTGGCCGGTTCATCACCGACAAGTTTGCGATCATGGAGAACGGCAACCCGCGCGTGTTCGGCAGCCTGCCCAAGGACCAGCAGAAGAAGATCAAAGAATCACCGCTGCTGATTTACGAGTGCGAAGGGACGGAGACGGAGATCAAGCAGTGGTTCCAAACGATCAACATCAAGGGCATCCCGCTGAATCCGCAGGAATTGCTGAACGCGATCTACTCCGGCCCGTTCGTGACGAAGGCCAAAGAAGAGTTCAGCAACAGCCAGAACGCGAATATCCAGAAGTGGAGCGCGTACATCAATGCTAAGGGTGGAGTCAACAGGCAGGGATATCTGGCGGAAGCGCTCGATTGGGTGAGCAAAGGCGACGTGAGCGGTTACATGAGCGCCCACCGCAACGACACCAACATCAACCAGTTGAAGACCTACTTCAACAGCGTGATCGACTGGGCATCCACGGTGTTTACGGAAGTTTATAAGGAGATGAAGGGCCTCGAATGGGGTCGGTTGTACGAGGAATATCACGGCAAGTCGTACAACGCCGGAAAAGTCAAGGCGGCGGTCGAGAAGCTGAGGGCCGAAGATTACGTTACCAACGCCAGAGGCATATTCGAGTACGTGCTGGGCGGGTCGAAGGACACGAAGCTTCTCGCCATTCGGGTGTTTGACGAGAAGACGAAGCGCGTCGCCCACCAGCGCCAGACGACGGAAGCGCAGGCCGAGGGCGTTTCCAACTGCCCTATATGCGCGACGGGCAACGACGCCAACAAGACCAAGACATGGAAGTTCGACGAGATGGAAGCCGACCACGTGGCCGCGTGGAGCAAGGGCGGCGACAGCTCGGCGAAGAACTGTCAGATGCTTTGCAAGACGCACAATCGGGCCAAGGGCAATCGGTAGTGTGCTGCTCTCGGTGGTTGTGCGGTGACGCCGTTCGCGCCTGAGCGTGAACCGTCGTCGGAATGCGGCATCGCTCTGGCATAGAAATTGCGGCTTGTGGCGCTTCAACTGTGGAGCAACCCGATGAGCCGAATGCTGCAAATCTCTGAGAGCGACCTCGCGGAGCTGGAGTCGACGCTACCGCTGATCGTGGATCGGCTCTACCCCCAGATGGACAATCGCCTCCGCTCTCAGGTGCGCCGTATCCAGCGAGTCTTGACAGACGTGCGTTGGAACTACGGCCCGCCCCGAGAAGTGGAGGCGATTTCAGAGGGTGCGGAGAACGTCGATGGCTAGACGTTCGACAGCACGAACGGCGTCTGGCGACTGGTGTCCATCACCAGCGTGACCGCGTGCTGGCAGTCCTGCTTGTTGTGGTAGCTCTCCCCGCTCGCGATGATCTCGCCGTTGCCGGCCTTGAGCCGCCACCGCCACTCGCCACGACCATCCTGGTACATCTCGAACTTCATCGGTCGATCCTTCCGCGCCTGAGGCGCACAACCCGGTTCACCACCGGCCCAGCCGTTTCCCTGACTGGTTTTCCAGCATAGGGCAAGCGCCCTCCCGCGGTCAACCATGTGTGCACAACATATCGTATGTCGTTACTTATCGATCGCTAGATGTCGGATATTGTCGGTGGCATTGAGGCCATCCCTGCCCCCTGTCTCACGACAGGGGCTCGTTCAGAGAGGCCGCCGTCTCGCCAAGCCGCTCCTAGCCCCTGGGAACACCAGGGGAGGGAGCAGATG
>CAYGTM010000537.1:0-1717 GCA_964352795.1 uncultured Phycisphaera sp. | reverse complement strand
GCTGATTGACAAAGCCGAGGAAGTCCACGAAATCATCCATAGCGAGGCGGATGTGCTCGGTCGACAGGCCAAACGGGATGTCGCAAGAAGCATTGAATCCGGCGGCGGACACTGGGACAGGAACCCGTGCCAAGACTTCGGGGGATGGGTCAGGCATGTCGGCGAACATACGCCGAAGCGGCCGGGGGTTCTAGCAGGCTGACCGCTTGGCCATGCTGGTTTTGACGGTTGTCATCCACCCCGCCTACCATCTCGACTCACCAGCCAGACCAAGGCTGGCCGTACGCCCGTGGATCGAGATTGAGGAATCCCCTAATGCCCTATGTGTGCCACTTTACCGGACGGAAGACCCGCTTTGGTCGGACCAAGACCTATGGCGGTGCCAAGATTTCCAAGGGCGGCTTCGGCCTCAAGACTACTGGCATCAACCGCCGGGCGTTCAGGCCCAACCTCCAGAAGGTCCACGCCATCATCGACGGCAAGCCCACGCGCATCCTGGTGAGCACCCGGGCTATCAAGAGCGGCATGGTGGTCAAGCCCCTGAAGCGCAAGTATGGCTACACCCGCCAGCAGAAGGAACAGGCCGGCGGCTGAGCCGGTTGTCCTAGCCGTGGGCCTGCGCCAGTGGTGATTGCGGAACAGCGCCAGCGCGTGCCCGTAGAATCGAGCTGAGGCCGGCACCACCGATCGGCCCGGGGTGTGCAGCGTGAAGTGCGATCTGTGCGAAGCCGAAGCGACCGTCCACGAGACGCAAGTCGTCAATGGGCAGGTCATGGTCCGCCGCCTGTGCGAACGGCACGCGGGCGAGGTCGGGCTCACGGGCCAATCCAGCGTGAACAACCCCAGCGCGACGACCACGGTGATCCTTGGCCTCCAGCAGCAGGGGGCCTCGCCCAAGTGCGAGACTTGCGGCCTGTCGTACGCAGCCTTCCGCCAGCACGGCTTGCTCGGTTGCCCCGTGTGCTACGAGACGTTTGAGGACAAACTGGCCCCCCTGATCGAGCGAGCCCACCAGGGCGGCACCCACCACATCGGCAAGACCCCCCGGCGTATGCTGGCCGCGGCGCGAGGCGGAGATTCAGCGGCCATCGAGCGCGTGCTGGGCGGGGCGCGCGAGCGGGCCGAGCGGGTGGCCTTGCTGCGCAAGCAGTTGGAAGAGGCGTTGGGCCTCGAGCAGTACGAGCGGGCAGCGGCGGTGCGCGATGAGCTCAGGCGGTTCGAGGCCGAGTCGTCACGCGAGAAGTCTTCGGGCGAGCAGGCATGAACATCGGGAGCCAGGGCAATGCCGGCAACTGGCTCGCGGTCACGGGCCGCGAGGGCGACGTGGTGGTGTCGTCGCGCGTGCGGATGGCGCGCAATCTGGCGGGATTCCGCTTCCCGAATCGCGCGCCGGCCAGCGAGCGCAGCGCCATCGTGTCCAGGCTCAAGCCCATCGTGCTCGGCGCGCGGCTGAGCCCGCAGATGGAATGGGTCGACCTGACGGCCACCACCTCGGGCCACCGGGCTCTGCTCGTCGAGGAACGCCTCATCAGCCGCCAGCACGCGATGGGCAAGCCGGGCGAACCCATGCACGGCCGGGCGGTAGCCATTGGTTTGCCCGAGCGCCGCCTGTCGATCATGGTGAACGAAGAGGATCATCTGCGGTTGCAGGTCATCCGCGGCGGGTTTGATCTCTCGGGGGCGATGGAAGAGGTCGACGCCGCCGACGACACCATCG
>CAYGTM010000536.1:0-1718 GCA_964352795.1 uncultured Phycisphaera sp. | reverse complement strand
CCTGGGGGCGCTGTTCGGGTATTTTCGACTCCGTGCGGGGATCGGGAAAGCCGTGGAACAATCGGGCGCGCGATTGTTCTGGGACCCGGGCATTCCTGTGGTATGTTGGTAGGACCGGGCCGCTCTGCCCCGGCCATCACGATCGATGTCGAGAATCCGGTGCTGCTGCCGGGCCAGAGCACGGTGGTGACCTTGTGGGCAGGCTTCGATCCGAGCGATCTTGCGATGGCCATCATCGAGGGCGACCTGTTGATATCGCTCGGCGTTCTGGGCTGGGGCGACGCGCTCATACCTCCGGCAATGGACTGTTGTGGAGCGACCGCCGGTCGGGCGACGCCGGCTGGTTTCGAAGATGTTCGAGCGATGCAGCTCAACGGCATCGCGGGGTTCTTTGCTGACGAAAGCAACCCCATCGCGTTCTGGCAGGCGACCTACACGGCGCCGCAAGACGTGGCAAGCCCGTTTGCCATCGAGCTCGCGACGATGACGACCACGTACGACGTGTATTTTGATCTCGCCCGGTCTGCCACCCAATCCCGCCTGGCCGACCTCATCGAAGGCTCGGCCACCATCCACGTCATCCCCGCCCCGGCCTCGGCGTCGCTGCTGGTGCTCGGCCTGCTGGCGACGCGCCGTCGTCGCTGAGTTTCGCAAACAAGGAGAACCACCATGATCCGAGTGACCACCGCTGCTATTCTGTTTGTCACCGCCGCCGCGCTCGCGCAACCGGCCATCACCATCGAGGTCGACAGCCCCACGCTCATGCCCGGCCAGAGCACCACCGTCACGATGTTCGCCGGGTATGGGGGCCTTGATTATGCAGTTGCCGCTGTGGTCACCAACCTCGCCACCTCCGTCGGTAGCGAGGGCTGGAGCGACCCCATCATCTTGGAGCCGATGACGATTGGGGGCAGCGTGGGCACGCCTTCGGATACCGGCTTTGACGGCATTATCGCCGGCCAAATCCACTCTCCGCTTAGTTTTCCCGCTGACCCCCGCAACCCCATCGCGTTCTGGCAAGCGACCTACACCGCGCCGCTCGATGCGACGGCACCGTTCGACATCGACCTCTCGACCATGACCACGCGGTACGACGTGTACATCGATCGCGCTCGCGCCGCCTCCGAATCCCGCCTGGCCGACCTCACCGAGGGCTCGGCCACCATCCGCGTCATCCCCGCCCCAGCCTCGGCGTCGCTGCTGGCGCTCGGCCTGCTCGCCGCCGCGCGCCGGCGTCGCTAGTCCTCGATAAACTCGAACACCTCCGCCAGCGGCTTGCCTAGCTCTCGCGCGATCTTGAAGGCGACCTCGAGCGAGGGCGAGTACTTGCCGCCCTCGATGGCGTTGAGGGTCTGCCGGCTCACGCCCACGCGCGTGGCCAGGTCGCCCTGGGTCATGCCATCGGCCGTCGCGCGCAGCACGCGGATGTGGTTGATGACGCGGCCGTCGTTCTTGCCGGCCATCACGCGCCCCGGCGGTAGCTGACCACCTGCAGCACGAGTTTGAGCATCTCGCTGGCGAACAGCGACAACAGCAGGCCGTTGGCCACCCACACTGCCTCGACGCCGAATGCCAGCATCCCGATCGCGCCGAACACGCCAACCCCCAGCACCCACGATGACCGCGCCTCGGCCTTCCACCCGATCAACCGGTCACGCTCGTCGGCGTCCTCGGGTGTGCCGACGACCGCCGCCACGATGTGCCCGACGATCTCCACC
>CAYGTM010000535.1:0-1720 GCA_964352795.1 uncultured Phycisphaera sp. | reverse complement strand
CCGAGCCAGCTCGGCGATGCGGTCGAGCACGCTCGCCGGTATCGCCTCAAAGGCCAGCGTCGCCAGCAAGGCCAGCCCCTAGTACACCGCCGCCCGCGACATGACCATCCTCAGCAGGGCTTCGCGCAAGGACAAATCCACGGGCTTGGGCGGGTCGGGCACCACCAGCAACGCCGCACCCTGGCTGAAGTCCAACGGCTCGGGCGTGGGGATCGGGTTCACACGGGTGTCGGCCGAGCGCACCATGACCAGCCCAACGCCCAGCAGCGTCAGCACGCATAGCAAGATGGTCCAGCCCGGGCGCACTTCTGAGAGCGTATCGGACGCTCTCGCGTTGTCGATGCAAAAGCAGGTGAATTCGGGTTCATGGCACCCAGACGTAATACCCCACACCCGGCCGCAAACCGAGCGTCCCGGCGCTCAGCCCCGCGCCCTCGAATCGCAGGAGATTCACCGATTGGTCGGCCATCAGCGGCGTTGGCGTGGTGCCGGCCGCGTAGGCGGTTCGGGGCGCGTTGCCCCGCGAGCCATAGCGCACCAGCACCGCGCGTTCGAGTCCGGCCATCTCCATGCTCTTGCGCATGGCGTCGCGCACGCCGCCCAGGCTATCGACCAGGCCGATGGCGGCCGCCCGGTCGCCGGTCATCACGCGGCCATCGGTGGCCTCGACCACCGCTTCGGGCTTGAGGCCCGGCCGGCGTCGCAGCACGATGGATTGGAAGCTGGCGTAGTACTCGCTCACGATGCCTTGGAGAATCTCGTAGTGCCCTTCGCGGATTGGGGCCAGCGGGTTGGCCAGGTCCTTGTTGGGCCCGCTGGTGACGAACCGGGTCTCGATGCCCAGTTTCGACATGCCCTCGCTCACGTTGAAGCTGGGGATGAGGACGCCGATGGAGCCGGTGAGCGTGCCGGGCTCGGCCATGATGTGGTCGCCCGCGAGCGAGAGGTAATAGCCGCCGCTGGTGGCCACCTCGCCCATCGAGACAATCACGGGCTTGCCGGTCCTTTCCTTGAATGCCTCGACCTCGCGGTAGGCCGTCTCGCTTCCGGCCACGGTGCCCCCGGGAGAATCGATTCGCAGGATCACCGCCTTGACATCCTGATCCTCGGCCGCCAGTTTGAGCTGCCGCACCATGGCATCGATGGGCGCGCTGCTGTCTCCCAGCAGTCCGGGGGTGGGCGTATCGGTAATGAGCCCGCGCACGACGATCATCGCCACGCGGTCCCGAGCCCGGCCCGTGCCCTGGCCCATCTCGAGCACGGGGGAAGCGACGAGTTGGTCATTGGCGGGCCCGAGCCGAACGGTGAGCCCCAGGGGCGAGCAACCGGTCAGAAAAAGTGAGAAAGAAACCATCGCGACGAGTGCCTTCATACGCGCACTGTACATCCACCGCCCGCCGCGCGTGCAATCATCCTCTTGATGGCCTCGCCCCACGACCACCAATCCGTCCTCGCCGCCGAGTCGCTCGGCCTGCTGGCCCTGAAGCCCGGGCTGACCTACGCCGACGCCACGGCCGGCCTGGGTGGCCACGCCGCGATGGCCGCCCAGCGGGTGGGCCCAGATGGGGTGATTGTCCTGAATGATCTGGACGCCTCGATGCTCGAGCGGGCCGCTGCCCGAGTACGGGAATCCCAGCCTGGCATCAGAATCGAATCCGTCCACGGCTCGTTCGCGGGGCTGCCCACCGCGAACGAGCCGTGGACGGATTCGATTCTGATG
>CAYGTM010000534.1:0-1721 GCA_964352795.1 uncultured Phycisphaera sp. | reverse complement strand
GGTGGGGGGCGGCGGGGGCCTGAAGATGTTCCACCGCGTCACGGTCGACGGCTTCTGGCTGGGCGACGAGGTCTTCGAGCTGCGGGCGAAGTTCGTGCGCCTCAACACGCTGGAGGAATCCGACTTCGACCCGCCGGCGGACGCGGTGTTGCAGAACTAGGTTCGACGGCCGGTCCATCACGGACCGCGAACCGTCGGTCACGCCTCACTCGCAGCCCGCGTCGAACTCGTTCTGGAAGGCCAGGAAGTCGAAGATCGTCAGCGTCCCGTCGCCATCGAAGTCGGCGGTCGGGTCGCCAGCGTCGAAGAGGTTCTGGAACGCGAGGAAGTCGAAGATGGTCAGCGTCCCGTCGCCGTCCAGGTCGGCCCGGCAGGTGTCCAAAGCCACGTCCACGCGCACGTCGTCCATGATGATCCACGGGTCGCCGAAGACGCCGTGGCGCAGGGTGATGCTGGCCACCGGCGTGGCGAACGCCCAGCCGTTGAACTGCCATCGCCCGCAGGTGCCGCCAAGGTCGATGGGCTGCGTGTCGATGAGCGCTCCCGAGGCGTCGTAGAACTCGGCCATCGGATCGGGGCGGTCGGCGTCGAAGATGTTCGAGCCCAGGAACGCGCCGAACCGCGAGATGGGTTGATCGAACTCGAGCACGTTGGGCCCGGCGCTCGAACCCGCCGAGCGGCCATTGAAGGCGAACAGCTCGCTGCATTCGAGGATGCAGATGAAGCCCCAGTAGCGGTCGACGGTCATGCGGCCATCGGGCCCGGCGCTCAGGTCGGCGGTGTCCATCAGCACGCGGCGAGTCTCGCCGGTGGTCCATGAGCCGATGGGAAAGCCCTCGAAGTTCTCGGTGAACTGGCCATCGAACTCGGGCGTGGGCGTGGCCTGGGCGTGCGTGAGCGTGGCCGAGGCGAGCAAGGCCAGAACGGTGGTGGTCGTGCGGATGGTCATCTCTTGGTTCTCCTTGGTATTCTCTTCCAGGTCGTGTTACGCGCCGCGGCCGCCGTCCGTTTCCTTCTTGAAGATCAACAAATAGTTGAACCCCCGCAGGAAGAAGTTCTCCTTCGCCGCGGCCTGGTGGTGGTTGCCCTGGCGCAGCTTGGCGTTGCGACGCACCACGCACACGATGTCCACCGGCCGGAAGTGTTCCCGCAGCATGGCGAACAGCTCGAAGCCGATGGGCATGAACAGGCCGCCCGCCTGCCCCTTCTGCTTGCGCCACGAATCGCTGACGTACACCGCCAGGTAGCGCCGGTCCTTCAGCACGCGGTGGCACTCGTCGAAGACTCCGGCCATCGCCTCGTAGTACGCCGCCTCGGCCGAGTCGAGCTTGCCGATGCAGTCGGGGTGGTTGCTGTAGTCGATGTGCGTGGAGTAGGGCGGGTCGAGGAAGATGAAGTCGGCCGATTCGTCCTTCACAGGCAACGAGCGCGCGTCGCTCTGCTTGATGTCGGGCCGACTGGGCGCGAGGTCGTAGCCGATGCCGGTGCGGCCCATGTCCTTGCAGACATCCAAGGTGGTCCCGCCGCCGCACATGGGGTCGAGCACGGCGTCGCCCTCCCTCGTGTACCTCGTGAGCAACTGCCAGATGACCCAACTGGGCGTGCCGCCGGTGTAACTCTTGTCGCCCTGCACGGTCTTGGCGCCGTCGTAGTGCTGGCTGGGGTAGGCCCACAGCGTCGTGGTCATCTCGCGCATGGGCGGGCGCTGGCCCGGGCGCACC
>CAYGTM010000533.1:0-1724 GCA_964352795.1 uncultured Phycisphaera sp. | reverse complement strand
CACCAGCCCCCAAAACCCCGCACGGAGCGGGCTCCCAGGCGGGGTGGATCGGATATCCGGACCCCCCATGCAGATTGTGGCCAGAAAATCATGGCCAAGAGATAAAGCCGTCCTGGCGGACCGACGATGAACCATTCAACCCCGGCGGGAATCGCTCGCACGACGCGGGCGGCGGATCGGGGAGAGAACTGGTTTCGACCAGGGGCAGCGGGGCCGGTCGGTCGCGTCGCCAACAAAAAGGGCATCCCAATGCCACGACTGCCGGATAACGACAACCAGCTGATCGCCTGGGCCGCCTACCACCTGCCCATCTGGGGCGGCAACGGCGTGGCCCCGACCATCGGCATGACACCAGAACAAGTGGCGGCGGCGCAACTTGAGCTCGATTCGGTTTCCGCGGCCGTCTCGGCGGCGGCGACGATCCGGGCCCAAAGTGTCGCAAAAACGCAAGACAAGGACCAGAAGGTCGACGCGCTCCGCGGCACTCTGGGCGGCCTGGTCACCCAGGTCGACGGCTTCGCCAAGGCCACCAAGGACCAGAGCGTGTACGTGCGGGCCAGCATCCCCGAGCCCGCCCCGCGCACGCCGCGGAGCGAGGCCGACATGCCCACGAACCTCTCGACCACCAGCCAGACCGACGGCTCGGTGCTGGTCACCTTCGACGCCGTCAAGGGCGCGGGCACCGTGTTCCTGATGCAACGCCAGCTCGTCAGCGAGGGCGGGACCATCGGCGAGTGGAGCGAGCTGGCCACGCTCAGCGAGAAGCTGTACCTCGACGAGAACGTGCCCAGCGGCCTGCGGCTCATCAACTACCGCGTGCGGGCCCAGACCACCAACGGCGTGCTCAGCCCGTGGACCTTCCCGGTGCCGTTCTATCTGGGGACTGGTGGGGGCAGTTCGAGCGCATCGGCCACGGCCGAGGCGACGAGCGGTGGGCCTGATGGCGGCGAGACGATCACCATCGAGGACGCCCAGAAGCTCAAGGACGCCCAGACGGCCAAGGGCAAGGACAAGGCGGGCTAAGAGGACCGGCAGAGTGGGACGGCGAAGACGCCGGCTCCTGAGAATCGAATCCCTTCGTGTGCGGCCCTGGACGATGGCGTCCCGGGCCGTTTCGCTTTGGCGACCGCTATTCGATCGTGATGCGCATCACCGCCGGCTCGGCCGAATCATCGACCTCGAACGCCAGGCTCTTCCCACCAAGAGCCGCCGCCACTCCCTCGGGCAACGCCAGCGTCCCGCTCTTGCCGTCGGCTTGGAAGCCCGAACCGCGCAGCGTCGCGGTCACGGCATCGATGAGCCGGGCGGTGTCGACGCCCCGACGCACCGGCAGGCCGACCTGGATGCGGAGCCCTTGGTCTTCCGCTTGCGACACCGACCAATCCATGCCGACCTCGACCGCCTGGAGGATGCCGCGCAGCCGGTTGCCGTGCTGGCCCATCCATGTTTGGAAGCGCGTACCGAAGGCCTGCCTGTCCTCATCACCCAGCGCGAGGGCGTAGGTCCGCAGCCCCGCGTCGAACATCGCCGGCCAGCGCACGCCGATGGCGCTCTCTGCGACTGGCTGGGGGCCGACCCGCTCGGTCACCTCGTCGGCCGGCAACGCCCGGCTCGAATACGCCAGCCGCACCGGGCCGCTCTCGGGCACATGGACGTGGATCTTGCGGGCGTTGGCCAGCCCGGTGAGCGCGACGACGCGGCGGGCCGGGCCGTCCTGAAGCGAT
>CAYGTM010000532.1:0-1725 GCA_964352795.1 uncultured Phycisphaera sp. | reverse complement strand
GCGCCATTGACCATGCCGAACTCCCAGTCGTCGGGGTTCTTGCCGGGATTGGTGGCCGGAGCCCCGCCGTTGAGCGCGGCGGGCGACGCGAAGGCATCGCCCTGGACATTGCCGCTCTCGAACAGCGCCCACGACCAATGGATGTAGCCGTTGGCGGGCTCTGGAGGAGCGTCCAACTGGTCGCGAACGTCCCATTCCTCGCCGTCGGGAGTGTTGGCGTAGACATACGACGGCGGAAACACCTGGTTGTCCACCGTGTAGGTCGTCGCGGCCTGACCCACCGAACGAATCTGGGCGGCGGCCTTGATCTGCTGGGCCGCCGCGCGGGCCTTGCCCAGGCTCGGCAGCAGGATGCCGATGAGAAGAGCGATGATGGCGATGACCACCAGCAACTCGATGAGTGTAAAACCATTCGTACTCGCCGACCCGGTGCGGGCCGGTCGGGATTGCAGCGTCGTCCGATCCATGGGCGTCTTTCCCCCGAACTCAAAAACAGTCATGCTCGAAAATACGATCCGCTTGGCCGACGCCGGCCAGGGAACATCGTGATGCGAAATGATCCCCTGCGTGACAGAGAAAAAATGGACGGCCCAGCGCCCATGCCCGAATGCCGACACGGCTCGGGCTGTCGGTATTCACGAATACATAACACACGGCCGCTGCCGATCCGAATACAGGGCCAATGTTACCAAATCGCTAATATTGAGGCGTTGATCTCTCGTGACAATCTTCACGAAATCTACACGGTATGGGCGGAACCAAATGCCACATCCAGCCGTGTCCTTGACCATCAGGCCCGACCGGTGTTCCCCGCTCTACAATCTTGGGACGAACTCGCCGACAACCGGAGGCCACCGATGGACACGCCCGAGCCCCTACCCCAGCACCAATGGCTGACACGCTTGGTGGGAACCTGGACCTTCAGCGGCCGCGGCGACGCGGGCCCGGACCAGCCGCCACACGAGTTCTCGGGAACCGAGGTCGTCCGGTCGATGGGCGGGCTGTGGATCGTGTGCGAGGGCACCTTCGCCATGCCCGAAGGCGGCGAGGGCAGCGGGGGCAAATCGCTCATGACCTTGGGCTACGAACCGATCCAAGGCAAGTTCGTCGGCTCGTGGGCGGGCTCGATGATGACCTTCTTGTTCCGCTACGAGGGCCAGCTCGACGCCGCCGGCAAGGTGCTCACGCTCGACTCGATGGGGCCCAGCTTCGACCCCAAAGCCGCGCCGGGTACGATGGCCCACTACCAGGACATCATCGAGCAGATGAGCGACACCCATCGCGTCATGCGATCACGCATGGTCCACGAAGATGGCTCGAACACGCAGTTCATGGAAGCCCACTACCACAGGACCGGCGATCAATAAGCCGAAGCGGGCTCGGGCGTGGGCTTGGGCTCGACCTGTGAGGACGCGTCGGCGGTGTCATCAGCCTTCGAGGGCGACGACTGCGGAGAACGCGTGGGCTTCCGCCCGATCGCAATGACGCTCAGGCCGGGCAACCCATCAAGCCGCTCGATGAGCTTGGCCGCGGGCAGCAACCGGTTGAAGAGCTTCATCTGGCCCGGCGAGAGGTCCTTGCGGCCCATCTTGCCGCTCACATACCAGCCAAGCACGCCCAGCCGATTGAACTCGGTGGTCTGCACGACCTCGAAGCCCGCCTGCTTCATGCGGTCGGCCAACATGGCACGGGTGTACCGGCGGAAGTGGCCCAGCGTGCGATCGC
>CAYGTM010000531.1:0-1728 GCA_964352795.1 uncultured Phycisphaera sp. | reverse complement strand
CCACCACCCGCACCCCCGCGAGCATGCTGGGCCTCAAAGACCACGGCACCCTCACCCCAGGCTCCACCGCCGACGCCATCCTCCTCACCCACACCAACGAACGCGAGCTGGCCCACACCTTCGGGGCCAACCCCGTCGATCGGGTCTGGGTCGGGGGCGAGGAGCACTGAGCCGTGGACCCGCGACCCAGCAACGGCGTGCTCGAACTCATCCGCGGCCCGGGCCGCTGGGGCTTCGACCAGCAGGAGGGCTGGCCCATCGTCGCCATGCTCGCCCTGGGCGTCCCGCCCCTGGCCTGCACCGCCCACGAGCCGCGCGGGGCCGGCGGCGTGGTGACCCTGCGCGAGATCGACGATTCCACCGGCCGCGGCGCGCGGTTCATCGGCTTCGCCATCGCCATGTTCTTCGTGGGCCTGTTGCTGGTCCTGGCCTCCGCGGGCTTTGCTGATTGGCGGGCCGCGGCGGTGCTGCTCGGGCTGGCCGTTGCCTCCGCCGCGCTGGGCCGTTGGCGCGGGTTCGTCGGCGGCCGCACGCTCGAACTCGACACCACCACCAGCACCGCGACCCTGCGATGGCGCCGCCCCGGCCACGCCATCTCGGCCTCGTGCGTCCTGTCGGCCGTGCGTCTGGCCGTGCACCGCGTCGAGCTCTTCGACCCGCACCGGCCCCTGCTGGCCTGGCGTCTGCAATCCACCGCCAACCTCGAACCCCTGTACACCGGTTGGATCGCCCTGGCCTTCGTCGACGACCTCTGGCTGGTCCTGGCTATCACCGACGACTTGGGCTCCGCCCGCGCCGCCGCCCAGCGCGTCAAGGACCGCGTCCGGGCCGTCCAGCTCGACATCGACCCCACGGTCACCGTCCGCGGCTACTTCCCAAGGCCCATCGGCTACCGGAAACCCGCCGCACCCGACGTACCGTGAGACGCCCACCCGAGCCGGGCGGGCACCACCCGCCCAGGGCCGGTCCTCGGCCCTCGACGGGCGGTCATGGGCCGACGACGGGCCGTCCTGAGTCACCGGCGAGCCGTCGTCGGTCACCGACGAGCGCTCATGGGTCACCGACGAGCCGTCGTCGGCCACCGGCGAGCCGTCGTCGGTCACCGACGAGCCGTCATGGGTCATCGACGAGCCCTCGTCGGCCGCCGACGGGCCGTCATCAGCCGCCCATGAGCGCTCATGAGCCACCGATGAGCGCTCATCGGTCGTTCCCGTCGGCCGTTCTCGGACTTCTCCGGGGCCTCCGGCCGGGCTCAAATGGGCCTGAGAGCCTCCTGGGCCGTCTTCTGGGTCTGCGTGTACGTGGTTTCCCGGTTTTTGGCGTCCCCAGCTCAAGCCCGCCGGCCGCAGGATCGATACAGACCGTGCGGGCGGGGCCATGGACGGCCCCGAGATCGCCCACGCCCGCCCCGGAGACCGCCCCATGGGACGCATCCCCAACGACGACGCCGCGTTCATCGCCTGGGCCCGCACCCACGCCAACCTCTGGTCCCCCGCCACGGGTGAGCCGCCGGCGATCGGGTTGGATGACGCCGGGCGCGCGAGGTTCAGGGCCAAGGCCGACGCGGCCGAGGCGGCCCACACGGCCATGCTCGCCGCCCGCCAGAAGGCCCTGGACGCGACCGCCGCCAAGGACGCCGCCTTCGCCAGCCTGCGCCGCGAGGCGAGTAGCGACCTGGCCCGCATCGACGCCCACGCGGCGACGACCGGAGACGAACAGACCTACGCC
>CAYGTM010000530.1:0-1731 GCA_964352795.1 uncultured Phycisphaera sp. | reverse complement strand
GGTCAACATCTCTGCCTCGTCAGGAAAGATCTCCGCCTGGTCGGTCAACATCTCCGCCTCGTCAGGAAAGATCTCCGCCTGGTGAGTAAACATCTCCGCCTCGTCGGGAAACATCTCCGCCCGGTCAGGAAAGGTCTCCGCCTCGTCGGGAAAGGTCTCCGCCCGGTCGGGAGACATCCCCGGGCGGCCGGTTCGTCCCGCCGCCGGGGTTGGCCAGGGGCCTAGTCTGGCCCGATGAGCGACACCGAGAGCACCCAAACCGAATCCGAGAACACCCCATCGGTCCTGTTCGTCTGCCTGGGCAACATCTGCCGCAGCCCCCTGGCCGAGGGCATCTTCCTGCACCTGGCCGCCGAGCGGGGCCTCAAGGTCGTCGTCGACTCGTGCGGCACCGGCGGCTGGCACGCGGGCGAACAGGCCGACAAGCGGGCCCTGGCGGTGGCCAAGGCGCGTGGCGTGCACCTGCCCAGCCGGGCCCGGCAGGTGCGCGTCGAGGACTTCGAGAAGTTTACCTATATCGTCGCGATGGACGCGAGTAATGTCGAGAACTTACATGCGATGGGCGCGCCCAGGGAGCGTGTGCGATTGATGCGTTCGTATGGTCCGGCGCACGGCGGCGGTGAGGCGCCCGACGTGCCCGACCCGTATTACGGCGGGGACGACGGGTTCGACAAGGTCTACGACATGCTCGCGGCCGCGTGCGCGGGGTTGCTCGACGAGATCGAGGGCAAGGCGTGAGCGCCGCTATCGCTTGCGGGCCCGCAGGTCCCTGAAGAACGAACGCAACAACTCCCCGCACGCCTGCGCCTCGACGCCACCGATCAACTCGGGCCTGTGGTTCAATCGTTCATCCGCCAGGATGTTCAAGAGGCTGCCCGCCGCGCCCGCCTTGGCATCGAACGCCCCGAACACCACGCGGCCCACGCGGGCGTTCACTAAGGTTCCGGCGCACATGCAGCAGGGTTCGAGGGTGACCACGAGCGTGCAGTGGTTGAGCCGCCAGTCGCCGGTGGCCTTGGCCGCGGCGCGGATGGCCAGGAGCTCGGCGTGGCCGCACGGGTCGGCGTCGGTCTCGCGGGTGTTCCGTGCTTCGGCGATGATCGTGCCCGTGGTGGTCTCGTAGACCACCGCGCCGATGGGGGCCTCGCCGGCGGTGGCCGCTTCGTTGGCGAGCTCGATGGCCCGGGCCATCATGGCATGGTCGGTATCGGTGGCGTGCTCGGGGCCGAGCGGCTGGGGGACGCCGTTGCTTGGCGTTCTTCCTTTGAAGAATCGGGCGAACACTTACAAGCCCTCGTCGTCGACGTTGCCCTCGCCGGCGGTGCGCGCCAGCCGCTCGGCGGGCAGCACGCGGGCGATGAGCAGGCCCAGTTCGTACAGGGTGTAGAGCGGGATGGCCAGAGCGAACATCGAGAGTGGGTCGGCCGGCGTGAGCAGCGCGCCCAGCACGGCGGCGACGAGCACGGCGTACTTGCGGTGCTTGCCCATGTCGCGCGGATCGATCAGGCCCGTCCAGCACAACAAGAGCACGACCACGGGCGTCTGGAACGCGATGGCCATGGCCAGCGTGAGCTGGAACAGCAGCTTGATGTATTCGGCCACGCGGAACTGCTGGCTGAGCCCAGCCGTGAGCGCGAGGGGAACGCCCAGGATGCGGACCTTCGGCGGGCGCTCGTCGTCCTGGATGACCTCCTTGGGATCGGCCACTTCGACCGCGGGCAGGCTTGCAAC
>CAYGTM010000529.1:0-1737 GCA_964352795.1 uncultured Phycisphaera sp. | reverse complement strand
CCCAGTGAGCCCCCGCCCGATGCGCATCTGCCTGGTCAGCCGTGAAGTGGCCCCGTACTGGGGTGCCGGCATCGGGGTGTATGTTGGCGAAATGGCCAAGGCCTACGCCCTTTTCGGGCACGACGTCCATGTGGTGACCGCCCCGCACCTGGGCCTCGACGGGCCGCGCCCGGCCGATGTCCTCCGCGGAGTCACGATCCACCGGGCCGACGCCCAGGACCTGGGGCGCGAGTTCTGCCCGCCCGAAGCGGCCCGGGCGATCGAGTTCGCCCGCTTCGGCTTCCAGGCCCACGCCCTGGCCGCGCACCGCGTGGTGAAACACCTGCACGCCCGATCGCCGTTCGACTACATCGAGTTTCCGGAATATTGGGCCGATGGGTACTTCGCCCTGACCGATCGCCGCACGACCGGCGCCTTCGATGGCGCGGTGCTGGGCGTCCGCTTGCACACGCCAACCGAGTTGGCCATGACGCTCAACGGCGAAGATGTGCTCGATGTCTCCACGGCCCTGCTCCAGCGGATGGAACTCGAGTCGATGCGCCTGGCCGACGTGCTGGTCTCGCCCTGCCAGTCGCTGCTCGACCACGCCCGGGCCATGCTCGTCGAGGACGGCGCGACGCCCCCGCCCGGAGTGGTCGTGCCCTACCCCTTCGACGCAAAGGGTGCCCGCAAGGCCCTGGCCGGCGAGCCGGGCGAACTGCCCGAGGGCGATGGCCCGCTGGTGGTGTACTTCGGCCGTTACGAACGCCGCAAGGGCGTCGACCTGCTCGCCACGGCCGCCCGCCGCCTGCTCGATCGTGGCGTGGACATGCGGCTGGTCATGATCGGGGGCGACACCCTCAGCGGCCGATTCGGCCGCTCGATGGCCGACGAAGTTCGCGGCATCCTGGGCTCGCACGTCGGCGGCCGCGCGCGCGTCGAGGGGCCGCGATCGCGTCACCAACTTGGTGGTGTCTTGCGCGCCGCCGATCTCGTCGCCCTGCCCTCGCGCTGGGAAAACTTTCCCAACGCGTTGCTCGAGAGCATGGCCCTGGGCAGGTGCTGCGTCGTGGGTGATCGTGGCGGCATGACCGAAATCGTCCAGGATGGCGTGAGTGGCGCGGCGTTCACCGCCGGCGACGACGGCGCGCTCGAACGCACGCTCGAACGGTTGCTGGCCGATCCCGCGAGCCGCGAGGCCTATGGAAGCGCCGCCCGCCAGCGCGTCGAGCACCTGTGCGAGCCATCGGCCGTCGTGGAGCGCATGACCGCCATCATCGACGGCATCCGCGGCGGGACATCGCCCGCGCCTGCTCCCGCGGCCAACGGCGAACCTCGCGTGTCCATCATCATCCCGTTTTATAATCTTGCCCACACCATCATCGAAACCCTCGACAGCGTCCGGGCCCAGACCTTCACCGACTACGAGGTCCTCATCGTCGACGACGGCTCCACCGATCCGCTCAGTTGCCAGGCCATCGATCGCCTGGAACGAGAACTGGACGGTAAGACCTGGCGCGTGCTCCGCAAGCCCAATGGCGGCCTGGGCTCGGCCAGGAACTTCGGCATCGCCAACGCCCGGGCCTCCCTCATCCTTCCCCTGGACGCCGACGACATTCTCGAACCCACCTTCCTCGAGCGGGTGGTCGGCGCGATGGACCGCGACCCAAGCCTGGCGGCGGTGGGCACGCTCGTGCGATACTTCGAGGACATGACCGACCGCGTGACGGGTTCCTGGCTGCCGGTGGGCTTCGATCG
>CAYGTM010000528.1:0-1738 GCA_964352795.1 uncultured Phycisphaera sp. | reverse complement strand
CTTCAGCAGGCCGCAGTTGACGCCCACGGCGATATTCTGGTTCACCACGTCGCCAACGCCGCCGAAGATGAAGGGCCGCCAAGGCAAGCAGCCGGTCTCGACGCTCGAGCTCAGGAACTCACCCACGGCGAAACCGCCGGCGTTGCCGTCGCTGTTGAGCACCCGCACCGAGGTAATGTGCCCGCCGGCGGGGGCGCTGAAGCCGAAGCCCTTGGCACCCGAGGAACCCACGATGTTGGTGTTGAAGGTCACGCTCGAGCCGCTGGCGTCGCGGCCGACGATCTCGAAACTGAACTCGGCGAACTGATTGGGCTCGACATAGAGGATGAACGCGCCGACCTCGCCGGTGTCGAAGCTCATGGTCACGCGGTCGTTGGGGGTGAAGTACACCGGGCCGGTGTACCCGTGGCTCCAGGTGGCCCAGCCGTCGCCGATGCGGCGCAGGCTCATGCTGGTGCTGAAGTCGACGGTGCGGCCGCCGCCGACGTTGGCGAAGGTCACGTCGCTGAAGGTGGCCCGGCCATCGCTACCGGCCGACATGGCGTAGCCATCGAGGGTCGCGGGCGGGGCGCCGGTGCCCAGGTCGGTGCCGGTCACCTGGGCCTGGCTGGCAGCGGCGGCAAACATCACGGCCGCGGCGGCGGCGTACTTCGAGGCCTTCTTGGTCATGGTCTTGATCACGGTTTCGTCTCCCTTTCGGTGCTTGTTGAGGTGCCGGCTGCATCGCCGGTACGGTGTGAGCGCAAGGCCGCCGCCGCACTCACGCGAACCGTGTCAATCTTCACAAATGGGTGTCGCCGCTACGACAGCACGCCGTGGCGGCGGAGGGAGCCCGTGAGCACGTCGCGGGCCTGGGCATCGCTGGGCAGGAGCATGTACCCGATGCCCCGGGCGCTCGCCAGCTGGGCCAGCCGGTCGTTGTGGGCGTCCAGCTTCCTTCGATAATCGGCGATGAGTGACGGGGTGATGGTCACCTCGGCCGTCCGCCCGCTCTCGACATCGGTGAGCATCACGTCGCCAAGCAGGCCGGCATCGGCCTCCACGCGGGGGTCGATCTCGCCGGGCGAGAGCACCTGGACCAGCACGGTGTCGAAGCCGCCGCCTTGCGCGAAGGCCAGGGCGTTGAGGGCGGGCGTGAGATCCTCTTCGGTCAAAAAATCGCTGAGCACCACGAGCACGCCCTTGCCCACGCGGGCCTTGGCCATGCGCAGGAGGGCCGGCACCAGTTCGGGGCGATTGGTCCCCGCCGCCCCGCTCTCGGGCGTGGCCTGCGCGTACACGAACTCCAGCAATCGATTGACGCCCGAGCGCCCGCGCACGGGCGGCATCCGCAGCACGTTTGGCTTGCCGGGCACGCCCAGGGCCCACACGCTCACGCGGTCCTGGTTGCTCAGGCCGACGTAGGCGATCGCCACCGCCAGCCGCCTTGCCAGCTCGAGCTTGGGCGGTCGCCCGGCTTCCATCGACCGCGAGCAGTCGATGGCGATGTGGAGGGCGAGGTCTTCTTCCTCAAGGAACAGCTTCAGGAAGAGCTTCTCGAGCCGGGCGTACACGTTCCAATCGATGTGCCGGAGATCGTCGCCGCGGACGTACTCGCGGAAGTCGTCGAACTCGACGCTCTGGCCGCGCTTCTTGGAGCGCCGCTCGCCGGGCAGCTTGCCGGCGAAGATCTTCCGTGAGCGCAGGCGCATCCGCCCCAGCACGTCGAGCAGGTCTGGGCCGAGCGCCTCTTCGAGGG
>CAYGTM010000527.1:0-1748 GCA_964352795.1 uncultured Phycisphaera sp. | reverse complement strand
CGGGTGGCCCCCGAGGCGACCTTCTCGGGCACGGCCTCGGGGACGATCGCGTCCATGAGGCGGGGCTGCGCGTCCACGATGGCCAGTCGCGTGCCCACGTCCATCTCGCCGTCGACGCGGACCTCCCCTTCGTCGCTGGGCGGCATGAACTCGCGACCGAGCAGGGGCAGCATGGCCACGCTCACGGCGAACACGAGCGTCGCGCCGATCATCGTCGCCACGCGCGCCCGCATCACGACGCCCAGCACCCGCCGATACCCGCCCTCGAGCGCCTCGAAGCCCCGATCGCTCATCGCCCGCAGCGTGTCGATGGCGGTGGGGGACTCGTGCTGCGGCCGATCCAGCGGCTTCAAGATCTTCGACGCCAGCATCGGCACCAGGCTCAGGCTCACCACCAGGGCGGCGATCAGCGAGAACGCGATCACATACGCCAGCTCGGCGAACAGCACCCCGCTGACGCCCTGCACGAACAGCACCGGCAGGAAGATCACCAGCGTCGTGATGGTGCTGGCGACGATGGCCGGCCCGACCTCGGCCGCGCCGTTGACGGCCGCCAGCGCCGGGTTCTCGCGCTCTTCCTGCTTGCGACGGAAGATGTTTTCGAGCACCACGATCGAGCTGTCGACCATCATGCCCACGCCCAGGGCCAGGCCGCCCAGGGTCATCAGGTTCAGCGTGAATCCACCGCCGTAGATCAGCGTGAAGGTCGCGATGATCGAGATGGGGATGGCCAGGGCGATGACCACGGTCGAGCGGATGTTGCGCAGGAAGAACAGCAGCACCAGAATCGCCAGCGCCCCACCGTACAGCACGCTGCGCGCCACGTTCTGGATGCTCCGCTCGATGAAGTTGCCCTGGTTGATGACCGGCACCACCTCGATCTGCGGGAAGTCGCGGTTCACGCGCTCGATCTCGGCCAGCACCGCCTGGGCCACCTCCACCGTGTTGGCGTCGGCCTGCTTGCGGATGGCCAGCCGCAGCCCCAGCCTGTTGTTGACGCGCACCAGGCGCGTCAGCCGCTGGTAGGTGTCCTTCACCACGCCGATCTGGCCGATGGTGACGGGCGCTTCGTCGCGCAGCGCCACCACGGTGTTCTCGAGGTCCGCCAAACTGCCGAACTCGGCGGGGGCCCGCAGCGTGACCTCGTACTGGCCCTCCTCGATGGTGCCCGCGGGCCGATCGAGGTTGGCGTCGCGCAGGGCTTGCAAGATGTCGTCCAGCGGCAGCCCGAGCGCGCGAACCTTGGCCGCGTCCAGCTCGATGCGCACCTCGCGGTCGTAGCCGCCCCACACGTCGAGCTGGGCCACGCCGGGGATGCGGCTGAAGCGGTGGCTGACCTGCTCGTCCAGCAGCGTGGTGACTTCCACGGGCTCGAGCTCGCTGGCGATGCCCAGGATCATGATCGGGAAGCTGTTGACGTCGAACTTGCGGATCTGCGGCCTGGTCACCTCGTCGGGCAGCTCGTCGATCTCGCTCTCGAGCCTCGCCCGCACGTCGGTGGCCGCCGCGTCGATGTCGGTGCCCCACATGAAGGTCATCCGCACGCGGCTGGAGCCCTCGCTCGACGTGCTGGTGAGTTCCTCGACGCCGGGGATGGTCGCCGCGATCGACTCGATGATCTCGCTGACCAGCCGCTCCATCACCTCGGGGCTGGCCCCCTCGTACTCGGTCTGGATGGTCAGCGTGGGCATCTCGACGGCCGGCAACAAATCGATGCGCAGCTGGGCCAGGCTGGCCAGGCCTAGCAC
>CAYGTM010000526.1:0-1750 GCA_964352795.1 uncultured Phycisphaera sp. | reverse complement strand
CACCACTCAACCCGGGCTCGGACATCAGGCCACGAGCTGACGCTCCAGCTTGTCGGGGAAGGCCGCCTGCGCGACGGCGTCTTCCTTCGAGATCATCCCGTTGAAGTACAGCTCGGCGATCGAAGCGTCGAGGCTCGACATGCCGATGGCCCGGTTCGTCTCGATCACGTTGGGAATCTCGAACGTCCGGTTCTCACGAATCAGGTTCCGTACGGCGGGCGTACACAGCAGCGTTTCGACCGCCGGCACCATGCCCGGCTCGTCGATTCGGCTGAACAGCGTCTGGCTCACCACCGCCTGGAGCGTGTTGGCAAGCATCGAGCGGATCTGGTTCTGCTGGCCGGCCGGGTACATATCGATGATGCGTTCCACCGTTTGGCTGGCGTTCACCGTGTGCAACGTGCTGAGCACCAGGTGGCCCGTCTCGGCCGCGCTGATGGCCAGGGCCGTCGTCTCCAGGTCGCGCATTTCGCCGACCAATACGATGTCGGGATCCTGACGCAAAGCGTGCTTGAGCCCGCTTGAAAACGTGGGCATGTCGAGCCCTAGCTCGCGTTGCTCGATCAGGCAGTGGTCGCTCTCGAAGGTGTATTCCACCGGGTCCTCGAGCGTGATGATGTGCTTGCGGTAGCGCTCGTTCATCGCCTGGATCATGGCCGCCAGCGTCGTGCTCTTGCCCGAACCGGTGTCACCCGTCACGAGCACCAGGCCGCGGGGCAGGTAGGTCAATCGCGCGATCACCTCGGGAAGCGTCAACGCGCTCAGCGGCGGCACCTTGGTCTTGATCGCACGCAAGCACAGCCCGACCACGCCACGCTGCAAGTGGGCGTTCACGCGGTAGCGACTGAGCCCCTCGACCTCGTATGAGAAGTCCGAATCCTTCTGGCGGTCGAATGTCGCCACGGCCTCGGGCGGCGCCATCTCTTCGAGAATGGCCCGACCCGACGCTGGCGAGATCACCGGAAAGTCCATCGGCGTCATCACCTGGTTCACGCGCATCACGGGCGGCTGCCCCGAGACGAGGTGGATATCCGAAGCCTTGGCCTTGTGGGCGGCCTTGAGAATGTCGTTCAGGTTCACGCGGGCCTCCCTCAGCGGGCGTCCATGACCCGACGAACATCGCGGGCCTCCGACGCTCACCATCGGCGCAATCCGCCCCACGCTGTGGCCCTCGCGGCAACCGAACGGGCAAGAAACGCCGGTTATACCGGCGCTGCACGCTACCAACGTCCCATCATGGTTGAGCCCGGTCGGTTATCGACCCGCAACATCCCGCGCCGCGACCGCCAGCTTGTCGGCCCGCTCGTTCTCGGGATGGTCGTTGTGCCCGCGCACCCAGTGGAAGCTCAGGGCATGTGTGGCCATCAACTCATCGAGCTGCATCCACAGGTCTTGATTCTTCACCGGCTGCTTATTGGCCGTCTTCCAGCCACGCTTCTTCCATGCGGCCATCCATTCCTTGAGGCCGTTGAGCACGTATTGAGAGTCCGAGTACAACTCGACCCGCGTGGGCTTGCCGAGCGCTTCGAGCCCCCGGATGACGGCCATGAGTTCCATGCGATTATTGGTCGTGGGCTTCTCGCCGCCGCTGCCGACCTTCTCCGAGCCCGACCCCGGATGCTTCAGGATGAACGCCCACCCCCCGGGCCCGGGGTTCCCCGAGCACGCACCGTCCGTGTACAACTCAACCATCGGCATGGAATCATCAGGCATCGGGCCATGCTAACCGCGATGCGGTTCCCGGACCATT
>CAYGTM010000525.1:0-1760 GCA_964352795.1 uncultured Phycisphaera sp. | reverse complement strand
AGGTGGAACACCAGCGGGTTGCCGTCGCTCTCGCCCTCGAAGCGGACCTCGAGCGTGCGGGTGGTGTCGATCGCCCCGGCCCCGCCGGCGAACTGGACGACGCGCTCGGCGATGGCGCGGGCGCCCGGGTCCATGGCCTCCAGGGCGGCCAGCGTGGGCGAGGGGCCATCCTGGATGGAACCGGCGTGCCGGTCGGGCCCGGTGTCGCAGCCGGCGGCCAGAAGAGCGAGTCCAAGAACGATCGCGCTGAGGGTTTTCGTGGGCATGGCCGAAGCTACCCCGATGGCCGGGCGGGCGTGGCCGGGGCAGCACGCACGCCCAATGGCGCCGGGACCGACGCGCATCGAGCCAGAACGGGCGCGCGTGCCGACAGGATGGGCGCGCACAACGCCAGAACCGGTGCGCGAACTCGCTGGATGGGCGCGCACAATGCCAGAACGGGCGCGCAAACTCGCGGGATGGGTGCGCAAAACGCCAGTATGGGTGCGCAAACTGGCAGAATGGGCGCGCATTCTGGCGTTTTTCGCGCCCATTCTCGGACCCGCGCCCCCCTTGGCGTCCACGCCAGTGCGGTTCTTCCAATCGAAACCCGATCGAACGCGCCGATCCGGCCCGCCCGCCGCCAGACCTCTGGCCACCGGACGTAAACTCTCGCCATGCTCGAAGCCATGTTCGCCCCCGCCTTGCTCACGATGGACGCCCTCACTCCCGTGCTCGCCCTGCTGGCCGAGGACCCGGTCGCCCCCACCGCCACGCCCGAGAACGTCGCCTTCTTCAGCGCGGCGGGGCTCATCGCGCTGCTCACGCTGACCACCCTCGAGGTCGTCCTGGGCATCGACAACGTGGTGTTCATCGCCATCCTGGCCAATCGGCTGCCCAAGGACCAGCAGGCCAAGGCCCGCACCATTGGCCTCTTGCTGGCGATGGTCATGCGCCTCATCCTTCTGGCCCTGGCGTTCTTGATCATCCGGCTCAACGAGCCGTTCTACACCATTCCCTGGATCGAGATCGAACTCTCGGGCAAGAGCCTGATCCTGCTGGGCGGTGGGCTCTTCCTGATCGCCAAGGCGACCATGGAGATCCACCACATGGTCGAGGACGGCGGGGCCCACAAGGACGACCCCAGCGCGCGGCCGGGCATCAAGAAGCAGGCGGCGGCGACGTTCGGCAGCGTGCTCGTCCAGATCCTCCTGCTCGACCTGGTGTTCTCGCTGGACTCGGTCATCACCGCCGTGGGGATGACCAGCAACTACGCCATCATGGCGACTGCCGTCATCATCGCCATCGGGGTGATGATCGCCTTCGCCGGCCCTATCGCCCGCTTCGTGCAGAAGCACCCGACGATGAAGACGCTGGCGCTGGCGTTCCTGGTGCTCATCGGCGTGTTACTCGTCGCCGAGGGCGCGGGCCAGCACCTGCCGCGTGGCTACATCTACTTTGCGATGGCCTTCGCGCTGATCGTGGAGGTGGTGAACATGAAGGCGGGGCACCGGCGGAAGGTCGCGGCGGCCGAGGCCGAACAGCCGGCGTGATGGGATGAGGCATTGGGTCCGAGGGAGATCGTTCCCCTCGGACCCAATGCCTCATCCCCAATCCCTAATGCCTTCCGAAATGGGCGATACAGGACTTGAACCTGTGACCTCCTCGATGTCAACGAGGCGCGCTAGCCAACTGCGCTAATCGCCCGGATTGTGGCCCCTCGGCCGCCCCGCGACCGCCAAAGGGCCGCCGCAAGGGCCCGGAGTATATCGGCCCGCAAC
>CAYGTM010000524.1:0-1764 GCA_964352795.1 uncultured Phycisphaera sp. | reverse complement strand
GCCTGTGCTTACCTATGACGGCGCGGTCACCATCCGCATCAGCGAAGAATATAACCCAGGGTGGAACCCAGGGCTGCCTCAAGACTCTGGCCCCACGATCGTGCTCTACCGTCCCCAAGCCTGGGAGTCGCCAACGCTTAGCGGAGAGCCATTCGAGCCCACCGACGGCAAGATTCGTTGGACGCGCGGCGGCCTGGCGGGCGTCGACTTTGGCGGCTCCGAGGTTGACACAGGCCAGCCAGACAAATAAATGCTTGCTCAATATCCAAGCGTCGCCACGCCAAGCCGGCTCACCTGTTCCTGCCTGGGGTCGATGCCCGTGGGCTGGAAGTCGAAGCCGATCGACGTGTCGCCAGTGATGTCGTTATACGTCAGCCGGCCGGTCAGGATCAAGTGCGGCATCTCGCGCCCCACGCGGAACGTGGCGCTCTGAAACTGACCAAGCTCGTCGTTATACACACCCACGGCTCCGAGCGAGTACCGATCGCCCAGCCGATAATCGACGCCCGCGTTGAGGTATGTGTCCTCGCTGTACCCAAGCCGTCGCAGCTCGGCGAACAACCGCATGTCGGGCCACTGCTCGATCTCGAATCCCACCGCGCTCTCGGCTGCCCGATTCGCTTCCAGGTCATAGATGAACTGCCCGGTGATGCCCAGCACGTCGGTCGGCCGCCACGCGGCTTCCAGATCGAACGCATCGCCGAACTGGCTGCGCTCGGGATACGCGTCGAAGAATCGCGGCGTGCGGTCCTCGTCGGGCCTGTCCTCGCCCGCGAAGACCAGGTGCGCGCCCAGCTTCAGCACGTCGACCGATTCGTACCCACCCAGCGAGCCGCGCATGGTCTGGAAGGTCTGATCCACACCGAATCGAATCGCCGGCCCGCGCGCGAAGTTCTCGACGTTCTCGTCGTACACGGGGATCGCGCCCTGGGCCACGGTCGAGTCGCCGTACCATAGCGTCGCGTTGGGTTCGATCACATGCCGCACGCGATACAGGTCGAGCACCGGCACGTCCACGCCGTCGTACACGCGGGTGAGCTGCGTCGAGAAGCGCGTGCCCACCGCGCCGCTGGCCACCAAGGCGTCGGCGTCCTCTCCACTCACCGCACTGATGTCGTCAAAATCGGTGTCATACCCGGTCAATCGCCCCGTCACGAACGGCTGCACGCGGAGCACGCCAAGCTCGAACTGGCTGCTGACCTCGTGCTGCGTGTCGAAGCGGAAAATGGCCGATTCGTCGAGCCCCTGGGCTCGCAGCCGATCGCCCGGGCTCTGGTCGGGGTTGATGCCGAGCGCCGCCTGCGCCCGACCGACGCTGGGAAAGCCGAGTTCGGCCGCCGTGGGCTCGGTGAAACTCAGCCGTAACTGTCCCACGCGGCTGTCGCTTCGATAGGTGAGCAACCCCGGCGCGGCCTCGCTCAAGAGGTCATCGCCCGGCCTGGCGTATCGCAGCTCGGGCAGCCGCTCGGTCACATACCCGCGCGACCGCAACTGATAATCGCTCACCACGAAGTCGTTTGTCTGCGCGTTCACGCCCAGCAAAAACATGCTGCGCTCGTCGATGCGTTGCAGGCTCGCGCCGGTCGCAGGCTCTCGATCGTTGATGGCGATCGCCGGGAAGAACGCGCCAACGACATTCTCGTCGCCGAACCACGAGGCCTCGGCCCGCAGCGTCCACTGGTCGTTGATCTTGCCGATGTGTTCCAGGAGTGCCACGGTGCGGTTCTCGCCGTCGCGATCGATGCGAGCGCCCGTGGGCAGCAG
>CAYGTM010000523.1:0-1765 GCA_964352795.1 uncultured Phycisphaera sp. | reverse complement strand
CCCCGCATCCGCATCATGGGGCATGGGAGTATGCTGCGCCGATGCCCAAGAAGCCGGTGATCCTTGCCCTGTCGGCGGCCATCGTGATCGTGGTGGCCTCGATCTGGCTGCTGCGTCCACCATCGGCCAGCGCGACCGCCGGGCCTGAGCCCGTGCTGGACACCGACGCCGCGTCGATCGTCACTTTCGAGACCACCAGCCCGGACGGCGGCACGTCCAAAATCGAACGCACCCTGCTGGGCTGGCAACTGGTCGGGCAGGATGGCCCGCCCTGGGCCGTGCAGGATGGCCGGGCCCGCGCTGCGGCACGCATCCTGGCCGACCTCCAGGGCCGACTGGTCGAAAGTTCGGGCGATCTGCCGCCGGTGGCTTCGACGCTGACCATCACCGACGCAAGAGGACGGCGGATGTCCCTGGGATTGCGCGAGCCTGTGGTCGGCGGGCGGCGGGTGATCGACCGAATCGACTCCGATGGCAACATGCAGCGGTTCGCCATCGACGAGCCGCTGTACGAGGCGTTCGCCCAGACCGGGCTGGCGGCGTGGCGTGACGAGGGGCTGCTCGGCGCGATTCCCGGCCGGCCCGCGAGGGTCGAGGTCGCCACCGGATCGTCAAGGCTCGAGTTGGCCAGCGTGCAAGGGCAGTGGGCCCTGCGATCCCCCGTCGCGGCGCGGGCGGATGAAGAGGCCGTGAGCACGCTACTGCAAGCCGTCGCCCGCCTGCGTGTCGAACGCTTCGACGAGCCGGCCCCGTCGCTGCTCGACGCTTCGCCGCCCGCCACGATCACGATCGAGGCCGACACCACCACACCCGGGCCCGACCCGTCTCGGCCCAAACGAACCGTCGAACGCCTGATCCTTACTTTGCATGGTGTCGCCGACACGGGCGGACGGCTCAGGCTCGTTGGCGTGACGCGGCAGCGCGAGGTGCGCGAGGCCGGCACCACGATCGAGGACCTCGGCACGACATACGTCGCCGTCGACTTGCAACCGTTGGACACCATGCAGACCGACCCCAAACGGTACGTCGCCAAAACTTCGCTCGAGGGCGACGCCTCGCTGATCTCGGGCCTATCGCTGGATGACCGCACATACGCGCGCACCGGCACGGGCTGGGCCGATGGCGACGATGCCCTGCCGGCGGATCGCGCCGCGGCCCTCGACGCCATCGCCACCATGCTGACAACCACCCTGATGTCGGGCGTCGAACTCACCGAGACCCCGCAACCACTCGGACGAGCCTCGCGGCCGATCGCCATCCACGCCACGACTATCTCGGGCGAGCCACTCGGCGGGCCCGAGGGGCTCAGCATGATGGTGGTCGAGGTACCCGGCGGGCCCGCCGGGGCGTTGGTCGTTGGGGGCGGCGTCACGCGGCAATACACCGACGCCGCGAGTTTGGCAGCGGCCCGCGCGGCCCTGGTGCTTAGCGAAGCGGTCGAATCCGCCGCCGAGCCCGACGGCGATCAATAACCGCTGGACACCATCTTGGCCGCCCGCTCGCGGATGCCGTCGAGCAAATCGCGCACTTCGGCGGCCATCTTGCTATTGGGAAACTCGGCGATGATCCGATCGCCGTGGCCCGCCGCCTCGACCCAACGCTTGTCGCGCACGGCCAGCTTGAACTTGGCGCCCAGGTTCTCGCGGGCCTTGCCGATGACGCCGCGCGCCACCTCACGGAAGGGCGCGGCCTCGTCCACCCCCAGGTGCAGGTCGAGGCGCGTGAGCAGCTCTGACACGCCTTGAAGCACCAGCAAGGCGAAGCC
>CAYGTM010000522.1:0-1770 GCA_964352795.1 uncultured Phycisphaera sp. | reverse complement strand
CGTCGACGCGGGCTCGACCGTCGAGCTCTCGGTCGTGGTCGACATCGGCACCAGCGAGCCCACATTCCAGTGGCGTCGCAACGGCGAGGCCCTGTCCGCAGGCGCTCCCTACAGCGGCGTGGACACGACCGAACTGACGATCTCCTCCGCGACCAGCGGCGAGACCGACATCTACGACGTGGTGGTCACCAACGACGCGGGGAGCGTCACCAGCAGCCCCGCCCTGGTCGCCGTCCGCCAGCCCTGCGCCGCCGACTTCGACGGCGACGGCTCGCTCACCATCTTCGACTTCCTGGCCTTCAGCAACACCTTCGACGCCGGCTGCCCGTGACATCCCGTCTCATCCCACTTGGTCCATCACACCATCCCCACCAACGCAAGAGGAGATAGCACGATGACACCCCGGAACACCAGAACCCATGCGTGCGCCGTTCTCGCCCTCGCCGGCGCGGCCCACGCCCAGATCACCGATCCCTTCCCGCCGGTTTTTGATCTGAACGATCTGACCATCGCCGGCGGGGGCGACGGGACGCTGGGCACGTTCCTCGACGCCGGCGCTTCGGGTCTGGCGAGCGATCTGTACGATCAGGTTGACAACGCCGCCGACGTGAACGGCGATGGCATCGGCGACCTGATCATCGGCTCCTCGTACGGAGCCTACACCGGAGACCCCAAGGCCTATGTCGTGTTCGGTCGAGCCGGGGGCCTGGGCGCCCAAACGCTCCTGACGGACCTCGATGGCGACAACGGCTTCCAGGTCAGTGATTCGGACTTCTATTCGGGTTTCGGTTCTGCCGTGGCCAGCGCGGGGGACCTCAACGGCGATGGCCTGGACGACATCGCGATGGGGGCCCCGGGCAACTTCACGGGCTACTACGGGTACGCGGGCAATCCCAACGGGAGGGCCTATGTGCTCTTGGGTAGCTCCGATCCGTTCCCCGGCACGCTGAGCACATCGCAGATCGCCAGCCCCTCGGGCACGCGTTTCACCGAGGCGAGTTCGTACGACTACACCGGCGCCGCGCTGGCAGGCCTCGGCGACATCAACGGCGATGGGCTGGACGACCTGGGCGTGGGCGCCCCGCGATTTGGTACGGGTTCCAATCCGACCGGACGTGCCTATGTAGTCTTCGGGCGCCCGCCGTCGCTGCCCTTCGATTCCTCGTCGAGGATCTCCACGACCGCCGGGCTCACACTGCGATCATCCAGCGCCGGTGGCTTCACCGGGAGCACGATCGCGGGCATCGGAGACATCAACGATGACGGCGTGGCCGATCTGGCCGTTTCCAGCCCAAATCTGGACAGCGGCCTGACCAACAACGGCCGCGTCCATGTCGTCTTCGGACGCTCCGATGGCACGCTCGCAGGAGACTTGGACCTCGGCTCGCTCGATGGCTCGACCGGGTTTCGCATGGACGGCCTGAGGGCAAACCAGTCCCTCGGGCAAAGCGTGTCGAAGGCAGGTGATCTCAATGGCGACGGCATCGCCGACTTGGCTGTGGGATCACGCGGTGAAGCCTACATCATCTTCGGCAGACCCTCCGGTCAGCCTTGGCCGACAGCCCTTTCCCTGGACGAACTTGATGGCACGAACGGATTCGTGATCAGCGGGTTTATGTCCTCGAGCGCGACGTCGCTGGCCGGGCCGGGAGACCTGAACGGCGACGGGTTCGACGACCTGGTGGTCCACTCCGACGACAATCTGGCCCACGTCATCTACGGCCAGGACGGCGCTTTCGAGCCCACGCTCGATGTCGCCGATCTGGATGG
>CAYGTM010000521.1:0-1784 GCA_964352795.1 uncultured Phycisphaera sp. | reverse complement strand
GGATCGACCCGCGGCGCCACCTGGGGCCCCACGCGCGGCCCGCTCTCGCTCGCCCCGGGAATCCGCCTCGATCATGCCGTCTACGGCGGCGAACTCGAACCCGTCTTCTCAGTGGTGGGCCCCGACGTCGGCAGCGACCACCGCCCGATCGCCGTGGGCTTCCGCTGGCGAACGCCCGATTAACCCCCGCCCAGCGGATCCACCTCAAACTCCGGCACCCGCGTGATCACCGCACCGAAACTCAGGCACGTGCGTCCCTCTTGGGGGCCATCCCAGAAGCCGTCCATCACCTTGTGCAGGTCGCGGTCGATGTGCTTGAGCAGGAACTGTGCCTCATGCATCAGCGTGTCGCAGGTGGGGCAGTATCAGCGAAGAGCGTCGGTGTGTGGATTGCCCTTCTCATCGAAAACCGCGGGGGAACTCGACGATCAGGACGAGGGTGTCGGCCGGCCGCTGGAGCACCCATCGCGGCGACGGACCCGGACTGCCCCGGGCCGCCCGGAGGAATCGACATGGCCGCGAAGCAGTACCAGCGGGTGCGGGAAGCCATCCTGCACCTGCGTGAACTGGCGTGCTGAGGCAGCGCGGCTCGGCTGCGGAGGCCATGCCGCCCTGGCTAAGCCCGTTCGAGCCTGGCCCGGGTGTCCTGGGCCATCGCCGAGGCGCGTTCGAGGCTGTCGGCGGCTTCTTCGTAGACGGCGTCGGCGGCGGCCGACCAGGCACGGTTGATCTGGCGCTCCATCGCGGCGAAGTGGTCCATGAGTTCGGCGAAGCCGCTCAGGCCATGGCGGCTGATGAGCAAGGGCCTCGCGTCGGCAAAGGCCGGGACGTGGGTGGCCTGGACCTCGCCCAGGCGCTCGATGATGGCGTGGTTGCGATCCTGATCGGTGGTCATGCGAGGAAGGTCGCGGCGGAGGGATTCGATCGTGTCGATGATGGCCGCCAGCGCGGCGTCGGGCGAGTCGGTGGTGTTAGCTTGTGCATTGGCGTGCGCGGCGGCCAGGCGTTGCTTCATATCCAGGCGCACGAGCCCGGCCCCGCCCAGCAGCAGCAGGCAGGACAGTGCGAACCACCACTTGCCGGTCCAGCGGGTCAGGGCAAACTCCTTGACCTGCACGCGCTCGGTGCCGTTGGCGCGCAGCACGAACAGGAGCTCGGGCGTGAGATCGTCGCCGCGATTGGCGATGGGCGTGCCGGCCATGTGCTCGGGCATGTCGGGCGCGCGCACTTCGCCGGCCGGGCCGTTGAGGGTGAGGCCGACCAGTTGCTCGTCGGCCAGGCTGAGCGGCGGGACGTAAGCGGTGGGCACGCTGCTCACCCCCAGCACCAGGCCGGCGGCGATGAGGAGGAAGCCGGCATACTTCAGAAGATCGTTTGTAAGATTGCTCATGCGGATGTTCCCCCCTTAGCCCATGACCAGCACGACGAGGTTGATGATGAGCGAGAGGATGGCCTCGCCCACGAGCAGACCGGCGGCGAAGGGCACGCCCCAGTCCTCGCTCCAGCGCTTGCCCTTGATGCTGGTGACGATCATGTTCAGCACGCAGCCGATGCCGTAGGTGGCGATGTAGAAGAAGGGCAGGTACACGCTCAGGCCGATGAGCACGCCCAGCCCTGGGAAGGCGCCCAGGCCGAGCAACGCACCGAGCAGGGCGCCGAAGCCGTAGAGGGCATAGGGCATCTGCCCGCCCTGCACGCCGGTGATGACCGATTGGAGGGCCTGGGCCTGGGGGGCGGTGGTGGGGGTGCCCGGGCCCAGGGGCCGGCCCGTGGGCTGCAGGTGG
>CAYGTM010000520.1:239-1789 GCA_964352795.1 uncultured Phycisphaera sp. | reverse complement strand
GCCCATCTCGACCTTGTTGTCGTCCGTCGACGCGCCACCGCCGAAGGTGCCAGGCTGCGGGAACCCGCGGGCGTCGGTCAGCGTGGGGTCGGCGTCCCACTCGGCGGCCGTCTTATCGGCCACGATGTAGATGTTCACCGAGCCGCTGGGCGGGGTGGCCACTCCGGGGTCGATGGCGACCGTGAACGCACGGCCCGCGCTGAAGGCGCGAACGTAGTCGGCGAAGGGATACTCGCCCAATGACTCCGCTGCCAGTTCGATCGAGATGATCTCGCCCGTGGGGCAACCCGCATCGAACTGGTTCGAGAACTCAAGGAAGTCCAAGATGGTCAGCGAACCGTCACCGTCGAAGTCGGCGGCAAGGTCACCAGCCCCAAACAGGTTCGAGAACTCAAGGAAGTCGAAAACGGTCAAAACGCCGTCTCCGTCAAGGTCGGCGGGGCAATCGGCTTGGGCGTTCGCCGTTCCGGCGAAAACCAGTCCGGCCGCCGCGGCCAGAAAGGCCGCGCGACGATAGTTCATCGGCATGGATGCTCTCCTCTGTGGTTAGATGCTCTCGGATCTCTCAGTCAGTACCGTTCCGTACGTTCAGTGTACCAGCAATCCCCCCGATTGGGAGGGAAAAATGCCGGATATTGGGGAATGGAAAGGTTTTAGGACCTGACAGCCCACATCCTCTCCTTAGTCCCCCCGCTGGTATTACGGAAGCCGCCTCGGTTTCGTTACCCGTGCCGAATCGCGAATCACGCTCCACCCAGAAAATGAATACAAACAATCCCGTACGGGTTCCTATGATCATAAGGGATGACCCGTTATGCGAAGCCGGGCAACCTGGCACCAGATTGAATATTGCTCAGCAACTCTGGATTCCGAGCACTGGACAATGATTAGCGGCAACCAGCAATCAGGGTTTTCCCGCAAAGATCGCGCCGAGAGCGCGTTTGAGAGGCTATCTGCTGCGAGCTCTGATTTGATATTTGGTATCTGTTTAGTCAATAGTCAAGCCAGTTGTGCTGATGCCTCCATCACCTGGGCCAACACCACGGCGCGAAAAATACTCGTCAGCCGGAATGGGGATGGCGCTTTGGGCCTTGATGCGGCCCTGGAAGCGGTTGGAGTTCCGGTCGAACACCGGCAGGATTTGTGGCGAGTTCTGGAGCAGTATTCGGGTTCTCGGGCGTTGAACGGCACCGGGGCGATCTCGGGTGTCGAAATCTTGCCCGACCCCTCGGCAGGCCCGGGGAGATTCGCAATCATCGTCCGTCGGGCGGATCAGGAAGCCGAAACCCCACGCCAGGGTTTGGACGCCAGGCCGACTCAGGGCACCGTGGACCTCCTCGTGCGCGCGCTCGACGCCCTTTCGGCCGAAGTCGCCCTGGTGGATTCATCGGGACGCATCGTCGCGGTGAACCGGGCGTGGCGTGAGTTTGCCAGGCTCAACGGATTCCAGAACGCCGACGCCGGCGTGGGCTCGAACTACCTGGCCACTTGCGACACCGCCCAGGGCGCGGCCGCCGAAGAGGCCCAGTCGATCGCCTCGGGGCTTCGCG
>CAYGTM010000520.1:0-229 GCA_964352795.1 uncultured Phycisphaera sp. | reverse complement strand
TTGTGGAGTACCCATGCGACAGCCCCGACGAGCAGCGATGGTTCCAGGTGCGGGCGTCGGGCTTCGAGTGGGCGGGCAAGCGCTATGCGGTAGTCTCGCACGAATCGCTGACCGAATCGAAGCGGGCCGAGCAACGGCACCGTGAGCAACTCGACGAGATGGCCCCCCATTGGCGCAAGAGGTCGTTGGGCGAACTCGCCAGCGGCATGGCGCCCGACCTGAATCTACG
>CAYGTM010000519.1:0-1818 GCA_964352795.1 uncultured Phycisphaera sp. | reverse complement strand
GTCTCGGGCCACACCACGAAGTCGGCCGTGCCGCGCGCCGAGGCGGTCATGCGGGCGAAGTCCTGGAACAGCCGTACCTGGTCTTCCATCGACCACGCCATGCGGTTGTCCTGGGGCACGTTGGTCTGGATGATGGCCGCCCGGGCGCCGGTCGGCTCGCCGACACTTGGGGCAAGAAGTCCGAGAACGCCCAGCCCGAGCCATGGCGCGAGGATCACCGTCGCCGTGCGCGACACAGCATCGCGGGTTCGCGCCAGCAGTGTCAGCCCCGCCGCGCTGAGCACGACGGCGAAGCCCACGCCGTACGCCCCCACCACCGCGCCGCTCGCCGCCACCAGCGGCGCGTCGATGAGCGGGTGGCCGATGAGCAGCCAGGCGTACCCGCCGAAGAGCACGCTGCCGCGGAAGACCTCGACGAACGACCATGTGATGGCCAGTACGAATGCGGTCATGACCGCCCCGCCGCGCCCGCGCAGGGCGATCGCCGCCAGCAGCACGAATACGCCGGCCCACGAGCCCTGCAACAACATCCCTGGAAAGAAGCCCACGGGCGAGACTTTGAACATCCATGCGTGGGTGATGACCCACAGCGGCAGCGAACCAACCCACGCGCCCGCCGCGGCGCGCCACGCCGACCGAGGGCCGGCCTTGGACACGAGCAAGGCCAGGGCCATCAGCGGCACGGGCGAGAGCAACGCGAAAGGCCACCATGCGAGGGGCTCGGCGGCCAGCAACCCGAAAATGGCGTACGCCAACCCGGCAATGACGCCGAAGATGGCCCAATGCATGGCCTTGCTCGGGCGCACCAGGGCGGCGCTGCGCGTCTGGGCGGTCACAGGCCGGCGTAGTCGATCAGGCGTGCGAGCTCGTTGCGCAGCTCGGCCCGATGCACGATCTTATCGATCAGGCCGTGCGACAGGCAGAACTCCGAACGCTGGAAGCCCTCGGGCAACTCCTGGCGGATGGTCTGGCGGATCACGCGCGGGCCGGCGAACCCGATCAGGGCCTTGGGCTCGGCGATGATCACGTCTCCCAGCATGGCGAACGACGCGGTGACGCCGCCGGTGGTCGGGTCGGCCAGCAGGCTGATGAAGAGCCCGCCGGCCCGGTCGTGGCGCGCCAGGGCGGCGCTGGTCTTGGCCATCTGCATGAGGCTCAGCGTGCTCTCCTGCATCCGCGCGCCGCCCGAGCAACTCACCACGATCACCGGCAGTTTGCGCTCGGTGGCCAGCTCGATCGACCGCGTGACGGTCTCGCCCACCACGCTGCCCATCGAGCCCATCATGAACCCAAGGTCCAGCGAGCACAACACCGCCTGGCGGCCCTTGATGAAGCCGACGCCCGCGACCACCGCGTCGGGCCGGCCCGTGCGATCCTGCTCGGCCTGCAACCGCCCGGCGTAGGGCTTGAGGTCCTCGAACTTCAGGGGGTCATGGGGGCGCAGATCCTCGAACATGGCCTCGAACGTGCCCTGGTCGGCCAGTTGGGCGATGCGCTCGCCGGCCTGGATGCGGAAGTGGTGGCCGCACTCGGGGCAGACGTGGAGGTTGGCCTCCATCTGCTTGCGGTAGATGAGTTGCTCGCAGGCGGGGCACCGGAGCCAAAGGCCCTCGGGCACCTGGCTGCGTCGCTCGGGACGGATGTCGGACCAAGTACGCGCCTTGGCGGTCGTGGATGATGCCATGGACCGATTGTTGGCCATCGGGGGCTCGCGGATGCAGATTTGGGGTTTTCGGACCTAAAAGGCACTGTCGAGGTCAGACCGCCCGGGCCGGCACGATCTCGTCACGCTTGATCCGCAGGGCCGCCAGCTTGGGG
>CAYGTM010000518.1:0-1819 GCA_964352795.1 uncultured Phycisphaera sp. | reverse complement strand
GTGGGGGGGGGCTGCTGGTTTGGGTCACCGGTGAGGACGAGCTTGGTGCCCTCGCCCGCGCGCGAGGCGATGGTCTTCACCTCGTGGGGGGTGAGGTTCTGGGCCTCGTCGACGATCATGTACTGCTGCGGGATGGAGCGGCCGCGGATGTAGGTGAGCGGTTCGAGGACGAGCTTGCCGTCGGCGATCATCTTGTCGATGCGTTGCTCGTTGGTGTGGCTGTCGGCGGCCTGGCCGTGGGCGCCGCGCGTGCTGAGCAGGTACTCGAGGTTGTCGAAGATAGGTTGCATCCAGGCGAAGAGCTTCTCGTCTTTGTCGCCGGGTAGGAAGCCGATGTCTCGGCCCATGGGCATGATGGGTCGCGCGACCAGGAGCTTGTCGAAGCGGCCTTCCTGGAAGACCTTGGCCATGCCGGCGGCCAGGGCGAGGAGCGTCTTGCCGGTGCCTGCGCTGCCCAGCAGGGTGATCATCTGGATCTCGTCGTCCATGAGCAGGTCCAGGGCCATCGTCTGCTGCACGTTGCGCGCGAGCAGGCCGAAGATGGGCTTGCGCGGCGGGGTGATGGGGATGAGGTGCTCGGTGTCGGCCAGGCGCCGCGCGAGGCCGGTGTGATTCTCGTCCTGCTCGTCCTTGAGCAGCACGAAGGCGTTGGGCAGGATCTCCTCGGGCTCGTCGGCCATGGTCGGGTCGTCGTCCACGTTCTGGGCCGAGATGGCGGCGTGGATGGGTTCGAGCGGCAGCATGCGCTCGTCGTAGAGCGTGTCGATGAGGCTGCCCTCGACGGTGGCGGTGACATAACCCGTGTAGAGGCGGTCGGCGTCGATCTTCTGGTTCTGGAAGTCTTCGGTGGGGATGCCCATCGCGTCGCTCTTGATGCGCGCGTTGAGGTCCTTGGAGACGAACACGCTGCGTTCGCCCTTCTCGTGCAGCTCCCACGCGACGGCGATGATGCGGTTGTCGTTGGTGTCTTCGGCGATGGCGTGGGGGCGGTTGGTGTCGGAGATGACGATGCGGATGAGGCCCGAGGTGCCAGTTGTCGAGGTGGAGGCGGCCGCGCCGGACTGCGGGCTGGCGTCTCCCCATCGCACGCCCTTGGTGAGCGGCCCCTTGGCGCGCAGGCGATCGAGGCGGCGGATGACCTCGCGGGCGTTGCGGCCGATGTCGTCTTCCTGCCGCTTGAGCTTGTCGAGTTCTTCGATCACGGCGAAGGGGATGATGACGTTATTTTCCTGGAACACGAACAGGGCGTTGGGGTTGTGCAGCAGGACGTTGGTGTCGAGCACGAACTGCTTGACGCCCGTTGCAGCGGGCTTGGTGTCGGTGGCCATGCGTCTCTCTCCGGTTTGTCTCGAGGTTACCATGAAGACCATGCGGCGATGATGAGCAGCGTCGCGCAGATGATGGACAGGACGAACTTGACGGCGATGGCGGCGAACCAACCCGCCGACGCGCCGGCCCCGACCTTGGCCGACTGTTTCCAGGTCTGGTCCGGGCCGCTGCGATGGACGATGGTGGCGGCCAGACCGGCACCAAGAGCCCCGCCCAGGATGGTGCCGACGATGGGGAAGATCGGCGTGCCGATGATGGCCCCGGCAATGCCGCCGATGAAGGCGGCGATCATGGCGCGTCGCGTGCCGCCCATGCGCTTGGCGCCCATGACACCCGCGGTCCAGTCGACAATGTCGGACACCAGAGTGCAGCCCAGGACGGCCGCGAAGGTCCACCACGAGACCATCGGGTGGCTCATGGTCCACAGGCCGGTCCATGCCCCGATGGTGTTGACGAGGAGGGCGGCCAGGGTGAGCAGCCACAAGCCCGG
>CAYGTM010000517.1:0-1830 GCA_964352795.1 uncultured Phycisphaera sp. | reverse complement strand
CCTCTGCAGTGTCGACGAGGCGGCGACCCATTCGCCCGTGGGCTCGGCGGTCGAGCGGGCGACCTCGGCCGCCATGCTCGCCCAGCCAATCGGGGCCATCGAGGGCATCGAGTTCGGCCCGGTTCTTGGCTCGGGCGCGATGGGCGTGGTGTATCGGGCCCAGCAGTCGAACCCAAGGCGAGAAGTCGCGGTGAAGCTGCTGGGCTCGCCGCTGGCGGGTAGCAGTGGGGCGACGGCGTCGGCGCTGCGGCGCTTCCGGGCCGAGGCCGACGCGCTGGCGCGCCTGGAGCATCCGGGTATCGCCAGCGTGTACCAGTCGGGCACGGCCAGCACCCCCTCGGGCGAGCGGCCGTACCTGGTGATGGAACTGGTCGAGGGTGAACGGCTGGATCGCTGGCTCCAGTCGCACGATCCGCCGACACACGAGCGGCTGGAGCTGTTCATCCAGATCTGCCAGGCCGTCCAGCACGCGCACGCGCGCGGGGTGATCCACCGGGACATCAAGCCCAGCAACATCCTGGTGCGCGAGAGTGACGGCGCGCCCAAGCTGCTGGACTTCGGCGTGGCTCGGCTCATCGAGGCCGACGGCGAGGCGCGCACGCTGATGACCGGCCGCGGCGAGGTGGTGGGCACGCTGGCGTACATGAGCCCCGAGCAGCTCTCGGGCGATCCGGGCGCCGTCGACACCCGCAGCGACGTGTACGCGCTGGGAGTGATTCTGTTCTCCATGCTCAGCGGGGAGTTGCCGCTGGAGGTCTCGAGCCTCAGCGTGGCGGCGGCGGCGCGGCGCATCGAGCAGGAGTCGCCGAGGCGGCTGAGCGATGTGTTGCCCGGTGCCCCGCGAGACCTGGACACCATCGTCGCGCACGCGCTCGAGAAGGACGCCCGCCGGCGCTACCAGACCGCCGAGGCGTTGCTGGAAGACGTGCGGCGATTCCTGGGCAACCTGCCGATCAACGCCCGGCCGCCCACGACGCTGTACGTGCTGGGGCGGATGGCCCGCCGCCACCGCGTGGGCGTGGGTGTGGGCGCGGGCGTGGCGGTGGTGGTGGCGGGGCTCACGATCTTCGCGATCAGCAGCGCGTTCACGGCCAACCGGGCGCTGGCCCAGGCCAAGCGTGCGCAGACGCGGGCCGAGACGATCAACCGCTTCTTCATGGAAGACTTGTTCACGTCGGCGCATTCCATTTCGCTCGGCGCCCAGACACGGGTGACCGACATGATCGACTTCGGGCTGCCGCGCATCGACCATCGGTTCGGCGACGACGCCCTGGGCCAGGCGGGCGTGCGGATGAGCATGTCGACGATGCTCATCGAGGTCGGCCGCGCGACCGAGGCCGTCGAGCAGCTCGAGATCGCGCTGGACAGGCTCGAGAAGGCGGGGCTGGAGGACACGCGCGACTATGTCCGCCTGATGCGGTCGCTGGCGGCCGCGCACGCGCTCTCGGGGCGCGGCGACGTGGCCGAGGGCATCCTGCGCGACGCGCTCGATCGAGCCAAAGCGCCGGCGATGCGGCCAGATGCCCGCGCCCGGCGTCAAGTCGCGCGCCCCATGGCGGCGTGCATCCAGAACCAGGGTCGATGGCAGGAGGCCGAGCCCATGCTGCGGGACGTGCTGGAGCGCGTGAAGGCCAAGGGCGAGCCGCACTTCAACGACGTCATCGAGCTCTACACGCAGCTCATCCAGATCACGCGACTGAAGGACGACACCCAAGGTCGCATCACCCTCATCGACGAGTTGCTCGTCTACGCCGTCGACGCGAGCGATCCCTCGACCCGCACGATGGCAGCGGTGTTCGAGGCCGAACGCTGCGTGCTTGTGGGCGACGC
>CAYGTM010000516.1:0-1847 GCA_964352795.1 uncultured Phycisphaera sp. | reverse complement strand
GGGCGATCCCGGGTGGGTAATTGGCTCATGGAGCCGTGAAAGACTTGATGGGTGCCGGGTGCCTACTCGCCCCCCAGCGCCTCCACCCGCTTCTCCTGACTCCCGATCGAAGCGATCCGAAGGCCGAAGTTTTCGCCCACTTTCACCGCCACGCCCTTGCCCACGTCGCGGTTGTTGATCCGCAGCGACAGGTCGTCCTCGGCGGTCTTGTCGACCTCCAGGATCGTGCCCGGCCGCAGCCCGAGTACCTCGCCCACGGTCATCGTCCGCTCGGCCAGCACGACGACCACGGGCACGTCCAGGCTCAGGATGGTGTTGACATCACGCGGCACGCACAGGGCATCGGCCCGCCGACGGGGGCGACTTGAGCGGAGAAGACACGGCTTGCCGAAGACGGTCAAGCCGTGGCACCCGAACGGCGTGAATGGGCTTCAGCCGTCGTAACGGCCGGCGATCAGGCTCACGTTGTGCCCGCCGAAGCCGAACGTGTTGTTCATGGCGTACTTGATGGGCGTCTTGCGAACCGTGTTGGGCACCAGATCGATGTCGAACCCGTCCTCGGGGGTGTCCAGATTGATCGTGGGCGGCACGAGCCCCTCGCGCAGGGCGTGGATGCAGCCGATGAGCTCGACCGCGCCGGACGCACCCAGGGCGTGCCCATGCACGCTCTTGGTGGAGCTCATGAGCAGCGAGCCGCCCTTGCTCTTGCGGGCGTGGTCGCCGAAGACCTCGAGCACGGCGGCCACCTCGGCCCGGTCGCCCAGGGGGGTGCTGGTGCCGTGAGCGTTGATGTAGCCGATGTCGGCGGGCTTGAGGCCCGCGTCTTCGAGTGCCCAGGTCATGGCCTGCCTCGCGCCACGGCCGGCCTCGTCGGGCGCGGTGATGTGGTAGGCGTCGGCGCTGGCCGCCCAACCGACTAGTTCGGCCAGAATCGTCGCGCCACGGGCCTTGGCGTGGGCCTCGGTCTCGAGCACGAACGCCGCCGCGCCCTCGGCCAGCACGAAGCCGTCGCGGCCGGCGTCGAAGGGGCGGCTGGCCTTGGCGGGCTCCTGGTTGCCGCTCAGGGCCTTCATGGCCTGGAACGCGCCGACGCACAGGGGGGTGATGGCCGCCTCGGTGCCGCCGGCGAGCATCACGTCGGTCCGACCTCGCCGCAGGGTCTCGACCGCCTCGCCGATGGCATTGCCCGAGCTGGCGCAGGCGGTGGCCATCGCCGTGGCCGGCCCGCGCAGGCCGTAGGTGATCGAAACGTTGCCCGCCGTGGCGTTGACCATGAGCTTGGGCACGGTGAGCGGGCTCAGGCGCTTGGGCCCGCGCTCGAGCAGGATGGAGTGCCCGTCCTCGATGGTGGAGATGCCCCCCACGCCCGTGCCGAAGGCCACTCCGGCCCGCTCGGGCGGCATGGCCGAAAAATCGACGCCGGCCATCTTGATGGCCTGATCGACGGCCGCCATGCCGAACTGGGCCGAGCGGTCGAGCCGCTTGGCCTCTCGCGGGTCGATGTGGGCCCCCGCGTCCCAGTCCTTGACCTGGCCGGCGACGTGGGCGCTCCACTGGCCTTCGTACTTGGCGAAGAGCTCACCCTCGAGGCGGGTGATGCCCGAAACCCCGTCGCGCATGGCCGCCCACACCGCCTGGGGCGTCAGCCCGATGGGCGTGACGGCCCCGACGCCGGTGATGACGACCTTGTGCTGGTGCGTGGCGTGACTCCCCATGATCCAGGATGCTGGGTGTCCGCAGGCGGCCCGAGCCGCCGGCGGGTCACTCGATGCCGTGGGCCTGCTTGATGAAGTCGATGGCCTGGCCCACGGTCTTGATCTGCTCGGCCTGCTCGTCGGGGATGGAGG
>CAYGTM010000515.1:1041-1867 GCA_964352795.1 uncultured Phycisphaera sp. | reverse complement strand
CGCACCGCCCCAGGGGCGGCCTCCACGGCCCATCGCGCCCTGTCGATGAGCGAAGCGACCGAAGCGAAGCCGCCCGCCTCGCCCGATTTGCCGCCCGGCTTTGCCCCAGGTTCCGTGGGCTGGGCCGTCGATCTCAGCAGCGACCACAACTCGTGCGGCCTTGCCGACCCGTGAACCCCCAGGGTGGTCGGGCTGGGCCGGGCCACCGCTTCGATCACGATGTCCACGGCTTGGGCCTCGGGCGAGTCTCCATTGATGCCAGGGTTGGCCGCCGGCGCTGCCTCGCCCGGCCCGGCGGTGACGGCCACGACCAGTTCGGCCTTGCCCAACTGGTCTGGGCCGCCTTCGAGCACCGTCCACGCCATCCGCGGGGCGGGGCCGAAAATTGCGCGCGAGGCCGGGGTGTCGGACAGTTCCCGCACGCGGACTTGCCCGAGGCTGGCCGCAGGCTGGCCCGAGTGCGATAAGGACTGGGCGTCGGGCGGTGCCACCGGCAGCCTGGCCCCCAGGTCGACACCTTCTGGCCCACGCCGAACGACCAGTTCGCCCGTCCCCTTGGTGAGCGTGAGCCCTTCTGGCACGAGGCCGATGAGCCCGGCCCGATCGAGCACGCCGGCCACGATGGCCTGCCCGGGTCCGGTGATGTCCAGCAGCACGCCAGGCGCGGCCTCGGACGGGTTCGGCTCGGGGGCGGCCTCTCCCGCGGTCGGGCTCAGGTTGATCTCGACCGTCCCGCCCTTGGCGGTCGCCCACAGCGCCAGCGTGCGTGTGGGTTCGCGTGGGTTCGACATCCAGCGTTCCAGGTCGCCGACAATGCCCGGTCCCT
>CAYGTM010000515.1:0-1031 GCA_964352795.1 uncultured Phycisphaera sp. | reverse complement strand
ATCCGTGGGTTGGTGTCGCCAGAAACCTCGGACCACCGCGTCGGCTGGGGCGTGCCTGAGCATATCGCCCGGCAGCACCTCGGCCCTGCCCGCCGAGACCGCGAGCGTGCGCGCGAGCAGCCACTCGGCCCCTGCCGGCGCGAAGGCCAGCACGCTGCGCCCGTCATTCAACGGCGGTAGCGTGGCGAGCAGGAATGATTCTTCTTCGAGCCCCAGCAGCGCGCGGCCGTACACGATCTTGCGCGGCACGGCCCGAGTGCGGCGCACCAGGCGCACGTCCATCGCGCCTTCGACGGCGGCCAGCACGATCCAGTCCAGCGGGGCCTGCGCGTCGCGCCGGCCAAAGGCCAGCACCGCGCGCCCGCCCAGCAACTCGTCGAATGCCTCGACCTCGCCCACGCCCAGCCGCCGGGCGAATAAGCCCCACGCCCGCCGCGTCTGGGCCATCGCGTCTTGCTCGACCATCCACCGCGTGATGGCAAGGCCGACCTCTCCCTGGCGCAAGGCCGCGGCGTTGTCGACCGAGAACGCACCCACCACGTCATTGGGCAGGCGGTCGAGTAACTCGGGGCCTCGTTCATGCGCGCCCGAAGAACCACAGAGCGCCGCGACGAGTACCGCCAGCGCCAGCCGGGCCCGACGAACACGGACCACCGTGCTCACTCCCGATCGCGATCGGCTTGGAAGAGCCCGCCGTGCTCGGGCTGGGACCGTCGCATGATGAGCCACGCGCCACGCCCCGGGTTGGGATGCATCAGCACGTCGGCCTCGAACCCGGGCCGGCCCCACCAGCCGTTCACGGTCCCCGCGGCCCCCGACTCAGGCGTGCGCACCACGCTCGCGGACTGCTGATCGTCCATGGGCAGCGGGCCCAGGCGCATCGTCATGGCGCGTTGCTTTTGCGGGTTGTCCGAACGCGCGAACATCGGAAGCCGAGACATGGCCCGCGCGTCGGCGGGCGATTCAGGATGCACGCCCATGAGCGAAAAACTCTCGGCGGGGTCGGCCTGGAGATGGAACACGATCGTGCG
>CAYGTM010000514.1:0-1869 GCA_964352795.1 uncultured Phycisphaera sp. | reverse complement strand
GGGCGTGCGCGGCCGAGGCGCTGGCTCCCAAGGCCATGACGGCCAAGGCCATGATGGTCCGGGCGGACTTGAAGCGAGGGGTGATGTTCATCGGAGACTCCTTCGTACTCGAGACTTGTTTTGGCGTCCCGCATTGGGTTGCCACACAAGGAGAGCGAAAAAGAACCCAAGGACATGCAAGCAGACTGTAAAAAAGTTAGCAACAACAAACACGCGCATATATTGCGCGTTGATAAAGGTCAGTGTGAGACAAAAGCGAGCGTCTTAGAGCTCAACCACCCGCATGTCGCCGCCCCTGTGGGCCGCCTTGGGTGGTAGGGCCACGCCGGTGGAGAACTCGGGCAGGCCGGCTTCGGCCATTTGAGCACGCACGTTGGCGGCGGTGAAAAGCAGGCCGCGCGGCAGTTCGATCTCGGTGGCCTGGGGCACCTGGCCCGGGCCGTCGTCGACCACGCGCACGTCGGGGCGGCGGAAGTTCGATTCGGGCCTCGCTGAAATATACGCATCAATGCCAGAGGCCGCGAGCAGGTCGTGGGCGATCTGGCCCTCGGTGCGGGCCAGCGGCGGGATGGCCGGGTCGAAGGCCTGGAGCAGGCCCCGGTGGTTCTCGAACGTGCCGGCCTTCTCGGCCCACGTCGCGCCGGGCAGCACCACGTCGCTGGCGTCGATCAGCCGACCTGGCAGCGTGTCGATAAGCACGGTGAAGCGGTCGGTGGCGGCGGCGGCCAGTTCCTGGGGAGCCCAGTCGCTGGGGTAGTTGCCGGTCAGGATCAGAGCCGAAGCGGTCTTGATGGCACCCAGGAACTCGTGGAACTCGACGGGGGCCTTGCCGCTCACGGCCTTGAGAACCCGCCGGACGCCGCGGGCGTTGGGGGCCTTCTCGGCGACCATGACGAAGGCGTCATCGTCATCGACGGACTTGGTTGGTGGGAAAGCTTTGTCCTCGCCCTTGGTGGGCACGGGGCCGACGGCAAGGATGGCGTTGTCGTCGAGGGACTTGGCCAGGGTGGCCAGGGCATAGGCCTCCTCGCAGGGCAGCATGGGGCTGACCAGGATCGCGAGCCTTCCGCCCTTATCCGTCGCCGCCTGGATGCCATCGAGGGCGGCGCGGTAGGCGCGGGGCCAGTCGGCTTCGACCAGCGCGCCATAGCGGCGGGCCTTGGGCTCGGTCAGGCGGTCGCTGCCGTGGATGAACTTCCAGCCGTAGCGGACCTCGTCGGTGATCCAGTGCTTGTTGACCCTTGCGTTCTCGCGCGGCTTGACGCGGTAGACCTTGCCCTCGTTGTGCTCGATGGAGATGTTGTCGCCGCTGGCGGTGATGCCATCGATGCTGGCCGTCTTCTTGAGGAACCACACGCGCTGGGCGAAGAGGAAGTCCTTGTCGAGCAGGGCGCCCACCGGGCAGAGGTCGACCACGTTGCCGCTCAGTTCGTTCTGGAGGGGCTTGCCGGGGAACACATCGATCTCGCTGCGGTTGCCACGGCCGCCGATCATCAGCTCGCCCGCGCCGGCCACTTCCCGATCGAAACGCACACAGCGGGTACACATGATGCAGCGGTCGGCGTACAGCCACACGTGCGGGCCCAGGTCCTTCTTGGCCTGCTTGACCTTCTGCTCCTGGAATCGGCTGACGCCCCGACCATACTCGTAGCTGTAGTCTTGCAGGAAGCACTCACCGCTCTGGTCGCACACGGGGCAATCCAGCGGGTGGTTGATGAGCAGGTACTCCATGACGGCCTTCTGATTGGCCACCGCCTTGGGGCTGTTGGTATAGACCACCATGCCGTCGCCGGCCTGGGTCGAGCAGGTGGGCTGGAGTTTTCCGCCGGCCTGGGGTTCGAGCTTGTTCTCGTTGCGGGGGTTGGGGGC
>CAYGTM010000513.1:0-1874 GCA_964352795.1 uncultured Phycisphaera sp. | reverse complement strand
GAACACGGTCTACGGCAGCAAGCGTCTGATGGGACGCCAGTACGATCCGGAGACCGTGCGGAAGATCCACGAGTACTTCGCGTACGGGATCGCCGAGCACCAATCCACGCACGACGTCATCATCGAGGTCGCCAAGGCCGAGTTCGATCTACCGAGTATATCGGGCAAGATCCTCCAGAAGATCCGCGACGTGGCCGCGGACTATCTGCAGGAGCCCGTGGACCGCGCGGTGGTCACGGTGCCCGCGTACTTCAGCGATCGGCAGCGTCAGGCCGTGATGCAGGCCGGCGAGCGGATCGGCCTGCAGATCCTCCGCATCGTGAACGAGCCCACCGCGGCCGCGCTCGCGTTCGGCGTGGGGCGCTCGCTCGACCAAGAGGTCGTGGCGATCTTCGACCTGGGCGGCGGCACGTTCGACATCTCCATCCTCGACGTGGCCGACGGCGTGTTCGAGGTGTTGAGCACCAACGGCGACACCCACCTGGGCGGCGACGACTGGGACCAGCGGCTCATCAACTACCTGGCCGACGAGTTCAAGCGGCAGGAGGGCGTCGACGTGCGTGGCGACGCCATGGCCCTGCAACGCCTGAAGGAAGCCGCCGAGAAGGCCAAGGTCGAGCTCTCGACCATGCAGGAGACCAGCATCAACCTGCCGTTCATCACGGCGACGGACACCGGCCCCAAGCACTTGCAGATCTCCATCACGCGCAGCAAGTTCGAGAGCCTGTGCGAGGACTTGTACAAGCGGCTCCGCGAGCCCTGCCTGGCGGCCATCAAGGACTCCAAGCTCGACCCCAGCAAGATCGACGAGATCGTCATCGTGGGCGGCTCGACGCGCATGCCCAAGGTGCAGGCGATCGCCAGGGAAATCTTCGGCAAGGAGCCCAACAAGAGCGTGAACCCCGACGAGGTGGTGGCCGTGGGCGCCGCCGTCCAGGGCGGCGTGCTCAAGGGCGACGTGAAGGACGTGCTGCTGCTCGACGTGACGCCGCTCTCACTGGGTGTCGAGACCATGGGCGGGGTGATGACCACGCTCATCGAGCGCAACACCACCATCCCCACCAAGAAGAGCGAGACGTTCTCGACCGCCGCCGACAACCAGCCCAGCGTGACCATCAAGGTTTCCCAGGGCGAGCGCAAGATGGCCAGCGACAACCGGCTGCTGGGCCAGTTCGACCTCGAGGGCATCCCGCCCGCCCCGCGCGGCATGCCGCAGATCGAGGTCGAGTTCAACATCGACGCCAACGGCATCTTGCAAGTGACCGCGACCGAGAAGAAGACCGGAAAGAGCGCCGACATCAAGATCACCAACTCGGGCGGCTTGTCCGAGGACGAGATCGAGAAGATGAAGCGCGATGCCGAACTGCACGCCGAGGAGGACAAGAAACGCCGCGAGGTCGTCGAGGCCAAGAACCGCGGCGACCAGATGGTCCACCAGACACGCAGCGCCCTCGAAGAGCACGGCGAGAAGGTGGGCGGCGACGTGCGCGGCCGCATCGAGAGCGCCCTGAGCAACCTGGAAACCAAGCTCAAGGGCGACGACATCGGCGCCATCGAAGCGGCCACCAAGGAACTCGAGACCGCCAGCATGGAACTGGGCAAGGCGATCTACGAAGCCCAAGGTGCTGGTGAGAGCGGTGCCGCGAGCCAGGCCGAGCCCAAGGACGCAACCGAGAACGACGACGACGTGATCGACGCAGAGTTCAAGGTGAAGGACGAGGACAAGTAGGCCCCCGGCGACAACGGAAACTACTCGACGGCGTGCGTGGCTACGGGCCGCGCACGCTGTGTGCGTTTGGTCCGTGCCGCTACCATCGTCCGCGAGGTGCTCTTGGGCCCTCGACTGGAGGGACGCATGGACCAAACCCCCACAC
>CAYGTM010000512.1:0-1883 GCA_964352795.1 uncultured Phycisphaera sp. | reverse complement strand
GGGTAGTGGGGGGTAGTGGCGCGGCGGTGACGACTTGCGGGCACGACCATCGGTCTGCACCGACCGGGCCTGGGGCAAGCCATCCGCGGACCGGCCACGCCCACGCCATGTTCGCCGGCTTGTCGCTCTTTGACCTGCACGCCCTGACCTGCACGCCCCGAGCGGGCCACCCGCCCGATCGCGCGTGGACCGAGCACCCTCGAGCGTCCAGCCCGCCCCATCGCGCGCCGAGCCCGCACTCCGGAGCGTTCGGCCGGCAGGAACACCGGAGTGGCCGGCTCGCGCCACGGTGCGGCCGGGAGGAACACTGGTGTGGCCGGCTCGCGCACTGGTGCGGGAGATGAGAACACCCGTGCGGGCGATGCGATCACCGGTGCGGGCGGTGAAATCACCGGTGCGCGAGATGAAATCACTGGTGCGGGAGGTGAAAACACTGGTGCGGGAGATGAAAACACCAGTGTTTTTGGTGCGCGCACAGATAAGCGTATTGTTTTTGTTTGGTAATCGCGCGCCGACCACCCCCGCTGACGGGCTGGGAGTGGGGCTAACTCGAACAGGGACCGTTCTCGAGGCCCAAGAAGGCGCTCCGCTGCACGGGAACGCTTCGCTGGCATCAATGAGGGATGGTCTGCACCACGTTGGGGAATGTCTGGGTTCGGGTCGAGTATCATCTGGCATGTCCACGCCACATCCCAGCGGCCTTGGGGTTCCCAGCACCCGCACCACCACGCGGATGCTGGACGACTTGCATGACACGGACAACGTGCTGGCGTGGGAGAGCTTCGATGCCCGCTACCGCCCGATCCTGACGGCTTTCGCCCGTCGCCTTGGGTTCGCCGACGATGACGCGACCGAACTGGCCCAGCAGACGCTGGCCGAGTTCGCCCGGGCCTACGCCCAGGGGCGGTACCAGCGCGGGAAGGGGCGGCTGAGCTCGTGGCTCATCGGCATCGCCAGTCATGTGGGTTCGGGGATGCGACACCGGGCTGCCCGGCAGCGTGAGGCCAACACCGCCGAGGCGTTGCTCGACGACGCGTGGACCGATGAACGCCTGCTCCGGACCGCCTGGGACCGCGAACGCGAGCGGGCCATCGTTCTTGAAGCGATGGCGATCCTGCGCGAGACCAGCCGCGTGCAGGCCAGCACGCTGCTCGCCTTCGAGTTGTTCGCCATCCGCGGCGTTCCGGCCGAAGAAGTCGCCGCCCAGTGCGGCATCTCGGTCGACGCGGTCTACGTCGTCAAGAACCGGCTCACAGGCCGCCTGCGCGAGATCGTGCAGGAGCTGACCGTGGCGTACGACGAGGGCGAGTGATGCGCGGCTGCCCGGGGGACTCGGACCTGGAAGTGCTGGCGTCTCGCGACGAGGCGACGGCGGTCGTGCGTCGGCATGTGGCCCGGTGCGCGGTATGCCAAAACCGGCTCGAGACCGTGCGCGCGAACGACCGCTTTCTGTCACGCGCGGCGGTGGACCTGGCCGAAGCCTTTCAGGACGGGCCACCCCCCAACCGGCCGCAGCGCCCCTTGCCGGCGACCGATACCATCCCCGGCTATCACCTCGTGGAGGAGATCAGCCGCGGCGGGCAGGGCGTGGTCTACCGGGCCATACAGGCCGACACCAGGCGGCCGGTGGCTATCAAGATGCTGCTGGCCGGGGCGTTCGCCAGCGAGCGGCAGCTCTTTCGCTTCGAGCGTGAGACCGAGCTGGCCGCCGGCCTGCGCCACCCGAACATCGTCACCATCTTCCAGTCTGGCGCGGCGGCCGATGGCGGTCGATACGTCGCGATGGAGTTCGTGCAGGGCGTGCCGCTGGACCGTTTTGTTGAGGATACGCTCGGCCCTGCCAGCGGCGGTGGTGGGGGCGGCGTATGCGGGCGTGCCGGCGA
>CAYGTM010000511.1:0-1888 GCA_964352795.1 uncultured Phycisphaera sp. | reverse complement strand
CAGCGGCGGCTGAGGCCCAGGAGCGTGTACGCCGAGATGTCGATGGCGCTCAGGAAGGCGTCACGCGGGGTCTCGACGAACTTGCCGTGGGCCAGGTACTCGCGGTCGGCGTAGGCGATGGAATGCACCAAGACGTGCATCGCCTGGTGGCGTGCCTCGTAGGCCGAGATCGCCGCGTCGATGTCGTTGTCGCTTGCGGCGTCCATGGGGATGATGAGCGGGTCGGGGCCGCCGTCGGCCTTCCCCTCGTTGGGCAGGGCCTTGACGGCCCGCTCGGTGCGGCGCTGGTTCTTTTCGCCCGGTAGGCAGGTGTACGCGCAGGTGGCGCCGTGGTCGATCAGGGCCTTGGCGATGTGCCAGGCATAGGAACGCTCGTTGGCGATGCCCACGACCAGGGCAACCTTGCCGTCCAACAGCCTGCCATTCGACGCACCCATGCTGCCTCCCGGGCTCGGTGGCCCATGTGGTGATCCGGACTCGACCCAGTGTAAGGCCCTGTGCCCGTCGGCGGTGCCGTACGATGGCCGGTGGAAGAGAACACGACAACGACTTCGGCCGCCGACTGGTACAAGGAACTGGTGTCCTCGGGGCTTACTCGGAGGCTGCTGGAGATCTGCCGCGACGAGGACCTGGGCCCCGACCACCAGGATCCGACCGCCACGCTGATGGTCGACTCGACCGAACGATCCGAGGCATGGGTGGTGGCCCGCGAGCCTGGCATTATCTGCGGCTTGCAAGCCATCGGGGATGTCCTCGACGTGCTTGCGCCAACGACGCTGTTCCGGGACTTGGCCCAGGATGGGGACACCATCGATGAGGGCAAACGCCTGGGGGCGTTGCTGGGTCCGCGCCGGGAGATTCTGGCCGCCGAGCGAACCTTGCTCAATCTGCTGAGCCGGTTGAGCGGTGTGGCCACGCAGACCTCGCGGTACGTCAAGGCCTTGGGCGACTCGCTCACCCAAGTGGTCGACACGCGCAAGACCACGCCGGGAATGCGGCAACTCGAGAAGTATGCCGTGCGGTGTGGGGGCGGGCACAGCCACCGCATGGGCCTGTACGACGCGGTGCTCATAAAGGACAACCACCTTGTGGGCCTGACCCCTCGCCAGGCGGCCGAGAAGGTGGCCGGCGCGGTGGCCGATGCGCGTGAGCGGTACGAACTCTCGTTCGTCGAGGTCGAGGTCGATACGCTCGAACAACTCGAAGCGATGCTGACGCTCGACGAGGGCGTGCTGGACATCATCTTGCTGGACAACATGGGCGTAGAGCAACTGGTCATGGGCGTGGAGATGCGCAACGCCAAGGGCCGCCTGCCGCTGCTCGAAGCCTCGGGCGGTGTCGAGCTGGCGGGCATGGGCGACATCGCGCGAACCGGGGTGGACCGCATCTCGGTGGGGGCGCTCACGCACCACGCCGTGTGGCTGGATATCGGCCTCGACGCCGGCGCTCCCGCGTGAGCGACGAGGATTGGTCGTCGCTCCGCGCGCCCATTGGCGCGTTCGATCGCGTGGTCGTGCTCGACGAAACTCCCTCGACACAGGACGAGGCAAAACGGCTGGCCGATGGGCGTCCCGGGCTCGTCGTGGTGGGAAAGCGGCAGACTGCCGGCCGAGGCCGCCAGGGGCGTGCGTGGGATGACCGTGGCGGCGCTTCGCTTTCGATGAGCATGGTGGTGCGATCGGGCCTCCCCGCAGCGGGCTTGTCGCTGGCGGTTGGCCTAGGCGTGATCGAGGCGTGCAATGCGCTCGGGGCCTCGGGCCTGGGGCTCAAGTGGCCCAACGACGTGGTGGAACGTGTCGAGAGAAACCGTGGGCGCAAACTCGCGGGCGTGCTGATCGAGATGATCCACAAGGTCGGCCCACTGGCGGTGGTGGGGGTGGGCGTCAAC
>CAYGTM010000510.1:0-1896 GCA_964352795.1 uncultured Phycisphaera sp. | reverse complement strand
GCGCCACTCGACGCCGTCGACGCCCAAGGCAGCATCTACCTCAGCGTCGCCGGCGTCGATGGCGTTGAGGAACGCTTCTGCGGTGGCCTCGGGCCAGACGATGCGGGCGGCTTCGAGGGCGGCGGCCAGGTGCGGCGCGTGCTCGGGCAGTCGTAGCGAGGCGCTGCCTTCTTCGCCCACCAGCACAAGGGAGTCCCCCAGATGCTGCTGGAGCACCTTGGCCACCACGGCCTGGCTGGCGAAGTCGGCGATGGTGACCGGGCTCTTGTCGTCCTTGGTGATGGCCCGCAGGTCGTCGAGCTTGGCCTGCACGGCCCGGCAGACGGCGGCGGCCTGGGCCACGGCCTCGCGGGCGGCCCGGGCGTAGGCGGCGGTGTCGATGGGCTGGTGGGCGTGGCTGTTGGTTGGCATCGGGCAGCGTAGGGCCGGCCCCCTACTACGATGCCCGGCATGCCCTCCCTCCTGCACGACAACCTCCCCGAGATCCGCGCGCTCGACCCGCTGGTCGTGAACCAGATCGCCGCGGGCGAGGTCGTCGAGCGGCCGGCCTCGGTGGTCAAGGAACTCATCGAGAACGCGCTGGACGCCGGGGCTACTTCGGTGCGCGTCGAGTTGGAAGCCGGCGGCATCGAGCTGGTGCGCGTGGCCGACGACGGGTGCGGCATGCGCCCCGAGCAGTTGCCGATGGCCGTCGCGCCGCACGCCACCAGCAAGATCACCGGCCCCGATGACCTGGACGCCGTCTCGACGATGGGCTTCCGAGGCGAGGCCCTGGCGAGCATCGCCAGCGTCAGCCGGCTTCGCATCCGATCGCGCACGAGGGGCGCGAGCGAGGCCAGCGAACTGATCGTTGAGGGGGATCGCGTCGAGGGCCCCCTGCCCGCCAGCGGCGCGCCGGGCACGGTGATCGAGGTGCGCAATCTCTTTTTCAATACCCCCGCCCGACGCAAGTTCCTCAGGACGGCCCAGACCGAGAAGCAGCGCTGCGTCGACGCCGTGAAGGGCCTCGCGCTCGCGAGGCCGGGCATCGGTTTCACGCTGGTGTGCGATGGGCACGCCGTGCTCGACCTGCCCGCCGACCAGAGCGCACCCGAGCGCGTGCGGTCGATCCTGGGTCTGGAACTGGCCGACGCGATGATCGAGGCGAGGGGCCTGGCCGCCGAGACGTACCGCGTGAACCTGTGGGGCCTGGTCGGCCGGCCGCACGCGGCGCGGGGCAACGCCAAGGGCCAGTGGATCGTGCTCAACGGGAGAATCATCCGCGACGCGAGCATTGCGCACGCGCTGCGCGAGGCGTACCGGGGTTTGATCGAGCCGGGCAGGCACCCCGTGGCCGTGCTGCTGATCGACGTGGACCCGAGCATGGTCGACGTGAACGTGCATCCGGCGAAAGCCGAAGTACGATTCCGTGATTCGTCGGCCATCCACGCCGCCGTGCATGGCTCGGTGCGCGAGGCGCTGGCGGGCGAGGATCTCACCGCGTCGCTCGAAGAGGTGAACCCCAGAAGCGTCCGGCCGTGGCAGCCGTTCGTGCCGGCGGATGGGGCGATCTTTCGGTCTGGAAGTGGGGGTCCGCAGGCCACCGATTTGACCCAGGCCGCGCGCGAGGCGGCCGATCGCTTCACCGAGGCGGAGGTCCACGCCGTCCTGAACCGGCCAGAGCCGAAGCCGGCGGCCGAGGTTGAACATAAGAACTACGAGCCCTCACCCATCGACCGCGCCCCCGACGGCCCCTGGATGCGAAGGGCTTCTTCGATCCAAGCCATGCAGATCCGCGACAGCTACCTCGTCGCCCACGACGACGACGGCGTGGTCATCATCGACCAGCACGCGCTCCACGAGCGGGTGATGTTCGAGGCACTCCGCAGCCGCGGGGCCAGCCAGGGGACCTTGGAA
>CAYGTM010000509.1:0-1896 GCA_964352795.1 uncultured Phycisphaera sp. | reverse complement strand
GCCACGCTCTGCACGCGGCCGGCGCTCAGGCCGCGGGTGACCTTCTTCCACAGCAGCGGCGACACCTGATACCCCACGATGCGGTCGAGGATGCGCCGTGCCTGCTGGGCGTTGACCTTGTCGACGTCGATGGGGTGGGGGTTCTGGAAGGCCTTGCCGATCTCGGCCTTGGTAATCGCCGCGAAGACCACGCGCTTGGCGGCCGTCGCGTCGATGCCGATCTCTTGCGCGAGGTGCCAGGCGATGGCCTCGCCCTCGCGGTCCAGGTCGGTCGCGAACCAGATGGTGCCCCCCGTGGTCGTCGCGTCGCTGGCGGCCTTCTTCAGCTCGCGCATGACCGCTTCCTTGCCCGAGAGCACGCGGTAGGTCGGGGTGAAGCGCTTCTCGATATCCACGCCCGGCACGGGGCTCTTGTCGCCCTTGTCGGCCTTCTCGGGCAGGTCCCGCACATGGCCGACGCTGGCCAGCACGACGTACCCGTCGCCCAGGTACTTATTGATGGTCTTGGCCTTGCTGGGGCTCTCGACGATGACCAGGTCCTTGCCCTTGGCGCTGCCGGCCTTGTAGCCCGTGCCGCGGCTGGGCCGTGCGGCGCGTGCGGCCGGGGCCGCCTTGGAGGCGGTCTTCTTGGCGACCTTCTTCTTGGAAGTCTTCTTGGCCGTCTTTTTGGCGGGTGTCTTGGGGGGTGTCTTAGCCATGGGTCTGTCGCTGCTCTTCCTGATGGTGGACAGAGAAGGGTGCCGGCGGGGCATTGTCAAGCGACAGGCCGCCAATGGGGCCTCGCCCTGCCTTCCATCGGCTGTGAATCGGTCCGAGGGCTTGAGATATTCACCATGCCCAGCGACACGACGGGTTGGCAACCTGTGGGCTGGGCGTCGCTAGTCTAGGCTAAAACATTGCTTGACAATAACTTGCGCGATGTCTCCGGCGTCCTGAGACTCGGGATGGACCGCCAGCCGACGCGGATGCTCGCCGGTCTGCGAGGCCAGCCGACGCAGCCAGGTGCGCTGGTTCTTGGCCAGACGGCGGGTCTCGACCTTGACCCGTTCGATGGTGTCCATGAGGGAAAATCCGGATTGACTTTTGTGTTCGAGGTACTCGAGAACCTGCTTCGTGCCCAGGGCCTGGCCGGCCTGGGGGCCGAGTTTCCCCGCCTCCAGCAGCCGCCGGGTCTCCTCGACCAGGCCCACCTCGACCATCTGCTTCACCCGGGCGTTGATGCGGCGGTTGATGGCCTCGGTGGGCCAGTGCAGGGTGACCAGCAGCAGCCGCTCGGCCAGGGGGTTGGCGGGTTCGTCGGGCTTGGGGTCCCACTGGCGCTGGTGCTCGCTGATGGGCGTGCCCGTCAGGCGGAAAACCTCCAGGGCCCGGACGGTCCGCCGCTCGTCGGCGGGGTGGATGCGGGCGGCGGCCATGGGGTCCACGCGCTCGAGCTCGGCCCGTCGCTCGGCGGCAGGCATCGCCCGGAGTTCTTCGCGCATCGCTTCATTGGCGGGTGGCCCCTCGAAGAGCCCGTCGATCAGGGCCTTGATGTACAGGTGCGTGCCGCCTGCGACGATGGGCCAGCCGCCTTCACGTTCGATCTCGTCGATCTTCTGCGTTGCCAACTCCAGCCATTGGGCGACGGTGAACGGCTCGCTGGGCTCGACGATATCGATCAAATGGTGCGGCACGCCCTCGCGTTCTTCGAGGGACGGCTTGGCGCTGGCGATGTCCAGCCCGCGGTAGACCTGGAAGGCGTCCGCCGAGATGACCGCCGCGTGCGGGGTGAGCCCCTCCGCCTCGGCGAGCTTGGCGCAGCGAATCGCCAGGCCGGTCTTGCCGCCGGCGGTGGGGCCGGCAATGACGGGGATGAGGGGCTTGGGGGGCACAAAGAAAGATAGAAGAGTTTCACCA
>CAYGTM010000508.1:0-1902 GCA_964352795.1 uncultured Phycisphaera sp. | reverse complement strand
TCCCCACTCTGTGCCTCCGTGCCTCTGTGGTTATCCCCTCTTCCTCTTCTCATTTCTTCCCGATGCCCGATGCCCAGTGCCCGATGCCTTCTTCCCCCCTCACCTCCGCTCGTCCTCTTCCTCATCATCCCCGAACACGAACACCTCGTCGTCCTCGAACGCCTCGCCCTCGATCTCACCCTCGTCGACGAACGACTCGCCCCCGCCCTCGCCGGGAATGCGGAACAGGCTCTCGATCTCCTCGGGCGTCAACTCCAGGTCCTCGCCACGATCGAACGCGCTCGTGTCGATCAAGCCCTTCTGATCCCGACGCTCGGCCTCCTCGCGCCGCTTATCAAACTGCTTGCGGCTGCGCACGAACACCCGGAAGGGAACCTCATCAAACGGCGCCTGCTCGCGCAGCCGGTTCATCAGATACCGCATGTAGTTGGGCGTGAACAACTTGGGCTCGTTCACCACCATCGCAATCGTCGGCGGCGCGACACCCACCTGCGCCACATAAAACACCCGCGCAAGAGTCCCCAGCTTGTTGCTCGGCCCACGCTTCTCGAGGATGCCGCGCACCAGCCGGTTCAACGCCCCGGTCGACACCCGCTCGTGCGCCTGCTGCTTCAGATCAAACGCCAACTCCAGCACGCCATCAATGTTCACCCCCGCCTTCGCGCTCAAGAGCGCAATGGGCGCGAACGGCAGCCCCTTGAACGCCTCGCGCACATACCGCTCGTACCGCTCGGGCGTCACCGGCCGGCCCTTGTCGTCGGTCCCGCCCTCGGCCAGGTCCCACTTGTTCACCGCCAGAATCGTCGGCTTGAACGCGTTCTGGCACAGCATCGCCAGTTGCTGGTCCACCTGGCTGGTCGCCTCGGTCGCGTCGATCATCAGCATCACCACGTCGGCCCGGTCGATGGCCCGCTGCACCCGGTCGTACGCGAACCACTCCACCCGACCCTGGAAACTCCGCTTGCGACGCATCCCGGCCGTGTCGATCACGATGATCCGCTTGCCGTCACGCTCCACCAGCACGTCGATCGCGTCGCGCGTCGTGCCGGCGATCTCCGACACGATCACCCGCTCGGCACCCGCCAGCGCATTGACCAGCGTGCTCTTGCCCGCGTTGCGCTTGCCGATCACCGCGATCGACACGTCCGCCGGCGGCACGCTGGCCGTATCGTCCTCGCTGGGCAGCAGGTCATAGATCTTGTCGCTGATGTCCCGGCGCATGTAGTTGTTGCGCGCGCTGCACATCAGGGGCTCGCCAAAGCCCAGCGCGCTCATCTCGTACGCGTGCGTTTCCCACTTGGGCCCGTCCACCTTCGTCGCCACGATGTACACCGGCGCCTGCTTGCCCAGGCTCGGGTCCAGCCGGGCCATCTCGGCGCGGTCCCGACGCCCCAGCTTCTGCTCGCGCAGCAGCCGGGCGATCTCCTCGTCCCGCGGCGTCAGCCCCGCCTGCACGTCAACACAAAACAGGATCAGGTCCGCCTCGGCCACCGCCGCCTCGATCTGCCCCTCCACGTCGTCGGTCAGCGTCGAAAGGTCGGCCCCGACCTCGTCGTACCGCTGCCCCTCGGCCGTATACACCCCGTACCCGCCCGTGTCGGTCAGCTCCACCGGCCGCTCGTGCCGCCCGTCGCTGTGCCCCAGATCGATGATCTTGGTCACCCGGTCGCGCGTCACCCCCGGCAGATCGTCCACGATCGACACCTTCGACTGGGCCAGCATGTTCATCAAGGAGCTCTTGCCCACGTTGGGCCGGCCCACAATCGCGATCCGTGGTATAGGCATAGCCCCAATCGTACACCCACCAGCGCGGGTCCCATCCCCTCTCCCTCTCTTCCTCCCTCTCCCTCCCAGGGAGAGGGCCGGGGTGAGGGTTCTTTTCCCGCCTTCTCCGCCCGATGC
>CAYGTM010000507.1:0-1906 GCA_964352795.1 uncultured Phycisphaera sp. | reverse complement strand
GGTAATGGTGGTAAGCGAGTGGGGGATCGTGAATGGACGTATCGGATGATGGCTTGTACATGTCGGAGGTCGGTCGGTGGTCGAGGCGCAAGTACCACTTCCTGACCAACTACCTGAACATGTTCTCGACTGGCATGAAGTTCAAGTGGCCCCAGCGCCACTATGTCGACCTGTTCTCGGGCGCCGGGCTGGCCCGACTGCGTGACCAGGGCGAGATCGTGGTCGGCAGTCCGCTGATCGCCGCGAGGGTGCGCGACCCGTTCACGAAACTCCATCTGTGCGAGGCCGATCCAACGAAGTTCGCGGCGCTCAAGGAGCGGCTGGGGCGCGAGCCGCTCGCCACGCCCCCGCAACTGGTGCACGGGGACGCCAATCGGTGCATCGACGAGGTCATCGCCGATATCCCCCAAGCCGGAGCGTTGACGCTGGTCTTCGCGGATCCCTACGGGTTGCACTTGGACTTCGAGACCGTTCGCAAGCTCGCGGCACGCAAGTGCGACCTGATCGTTCTGCTCGCGGACAACATGGACGCGCTGCGCAACTGGTCGGCGTACTACCAGCACAATCCCAACTCGAACCTCGACCGGTTCATGGGCGAGGCGGGCTGGCGCGATGTCCTGAAGGAGTCGGCCTCCGACAGGCTGGCACAGACACTTCGCGATCGCTACTGCGACCGGCTGAGGTCGGTGGGCTTCGAGCATTTCGGCTGGGAGCGTGTCGTCAACGACCGAAACCGCGACATCTACACGCTGCTGTTCGCCTCGGCGAGCCAACGCGGGCTGGACTTCTGGAACAAGGCGAGTTCCATCGACGAGGATGGCCAGCGCAGCCTCTTCCGTTGACATGGACGGCGTGAGGTCCGCGTGCTCACGGACGCGGCTCGGTTCGGACCTCTTCCCGATGCCCGATGCCTGATGCCCGATGCCCCTCTTGCCCGAAGAATGGGCCATGCGAGGCGTGATGGCTGGTTGGGTGTGGGTGTGCTTACTGGTCGTTGGCGGCTGCGCGATGACGCCCGAGACGGTGAGCCGGTGGCCGGATGCGTCGGGGCGGGCCGAGACCGTGCCCGGGCGGGGGCTCACGGCGGTGCGGGGGGCGGTGGAGCCGGCGCGGCCTGCGGGGCTGCGGACGAACGAGCCGCTGTATGAGGGGGCCCGGCCGGGGGTGGACCTGGTCATCTATGAGGGTGCTCGCACCGGGCGGATGGACCGGGCCGAGTGGCTGGCGATGCGGCTGGAGCGCGGGGCCCAGGCGGATGTGTATGTGAGCGAGAGCGGGCAGCGAATCGACGAATTGACCCGAACCGCCGCGGGAAGCGCGCCGTGGCTGGGCAACACGCTGGCTGTTGTGGTGCCCAAGGGGTCGCAGTTGGACCGGCGGGAGCTGGCCCTGCGGCGGGCGCCGGTCCACATCGCGCTCGAGCGGACGGCGCTCGGCCATTGGACGCGGGCGTCGCTGCGCGAGAGCGGGCTGTGGGGCGAGGTGTCGCTGGCGTCGGGCAACTTTGACAGCGGCGAGGCGATCGTCGAGCGGGTGGCGTACTTCGCCAAGCGGCCGACGCCCGAGGAGTCGTTCGGCATCGTCTTTGGCAGCGACGCCGATGCAAACCGAGTACGGATCGTCGGCTATCTCGACCAGCCGCGGGGCGATTCAACGATCCATCACGTGGCGTGGTTCAGTGAGGCCGGGGCCGATCTGGCTCGGTGGCTGCTGGGCGATGCTGACGCGCGGGCGGCGGCGGCACGGGCGGGGTTCGTCGTGGCCGAGACGGCCCGGTGAGTGTGCAGTCCAAGAGGCCGTCGTCGAAGCAACTGGCGATGGGGCTGGTGGGCGCGCTCGTGGTGGGCGTGCTGGCGGTGAGTGCGATTGGTGTTGGCGGTGCGTGGCTCGCGACGGTGGGTGGAGT
>CAYGTM010000506.1:0-1919 GCA_964352795.1 uncultured Phycisphaera sp. | reverse complement strand
GCAATCGCCCGGCCCGCAGTTCGAGCGTCCCCAGCGTCAGCCGTACGTCGCCCTCGATCACCAGCCGCCGCGTGGCCGCCACCCCGGGCGACAACGGCTCTTCGGCCCACGCCCACGCCCGTTGCCCGGCCAGTTCGATCGTGCCCAGGCCTTCGGCCGCCCGCCCCGCTTGCGTGGCCGGCAGCCGCACGGGCCCGAAGCCCTCGCCCGTGACGGCCAGCGGGTCGATCTGGAACGCCTCGAACGGATCCGTTTGCCCCGCATCCTGCCCAAATGCCGACAAGGCCACCCCGACCCCCGCGATCAACGCGGCAATGGTGTGGCTCATGGTGACGCGCGTGGGCATGGGGCCAGTCTAGGGCCGGCCTTACTCCCCAACCTCAACACTCAAACTCGCCCACAGGCTCTCCCAGTCCGCCTTGGCCTGGTCGCCCTCGTACGGGCTGGGCGATAGCCGGACCATGTGCGTCACCGCCGCGATCCAGCGCCCCGCGCGATCCGGGCGCAGCTCGGCCCGGCCGTCCACGCCCGTGCGCGCCGACACGGTGATCGGCTCGCTCTGTTCATCCACCCAATGCATCATCTCGACGAGCGCCCCGGCCAGCGGCTTGCCCTCGTGAAGCAACTCGATCGTGAATCCACGCCCCGCGCGCAACGCGAACGGATCACCGACCGGCACGATCTCCAGCGGCAGGCCCACGGGCTCCATCACATGCGAAGCGGCGCTCGTGACCGGCTGGCCGTTGCCGTCGATCACGCGGACCACGCTCTTGGCGCACCGCGAGTACACCTCGCGTCCCACCTCGGCCGACTCGCCAAGCTCGCGCCGCTTGCCGACGACCTCGCCCAGCCCCTCGTGCTCCAAGTAGTCCTCGAACTCGGCCGCCTCCAACTCGATGAACGTGCGGTTGCTGTGATACACCACGACGTAATCACCGGCTTGCTCGATCGTGATCGTGCCCGCCGGCTCATCACCGGGCTCGCCCGGCACGGGCGTTGACCCGTCCGCACCTATCACCTCGAAGCGGCGCACATGCGCCGGCTTGCGGGCGTACCGCGTCAGGTCGGTCCCATGGCCGATGCGGATTGAGAGACCAAGCGATTCCCCAACGCGAATGGCGTGGGCCGAGGGCTCGAGCCAGAAGTCATGGGCCACCGCCGCGGCGGCGAGCCCCAACATTCCGAGCACGATGAGTGAAACACGGCCGGTTCGATGGCGCATACGTTCTCCTTCCAGATGGTTCCTGGAACACCGCTTCGCTCGCCACCTCTCGCGCGATGACCCGAGCCTCTGCGGGGGCAACTCGTGCAAGACTCACGCTTGAAGGCCCCATGATACCCGGCCATGATCCGAGCAAAGTTGTTGTCGCGTTTTGGCACGTTCGTGGTAGACTATGACCGGAGGACCGCGAACATGAAACCGAACCTGTCCATCCGTGCCCTGCCCACGATCATCCTCGTCGCCGGCCTCGCGCCCTTGGCCGCCCAGGCCCAGTCCCAGCAGTGCGATTGGTCCCCCGTCGGCGGGGGCACCAGCGAGGGCTTCGACCCCAGCGTGCAAACGATGGAGGTCTTCGATGACGGCTCGGGCCCGGCCCTGTTCGTCGGTGGGAACTTCCAACAGGCCGGCGGCATCTTCACCGCCGGCGTGGCCAAGTGGAACGGCTCGGCCTGGTCGGGCGTGGGCGGCGGGCTCTGGTTCGCCGGAGCGAGCGACCTGGAAGGCTTCGACGACGGCACGGGCCCCGCCCTGTACGCCACCGGAGATTTCTTCGAGGCCGGCGGCCAGCCCGCCGAACGCATCGCCCGCTGGACACCCGCCACCGGCTGGGAACACGTGGGCGGCGGCTTCAACCCCGCCGACGGCCCGGGCGTGGTGCTGGAAGCCTTCGATGACGGCTCGGGCCCGGCCCTCTATG
>CAYGTM010000505.1:0-1921 GCA_964352795.1 uncultured Phycisphaera sp. | reverse complement strand
CGCCCGCACCATCGCCGGCACCAGGTAGGCGAAGCGCGTGCCCACGCCCGGGCCCGCCTCGACCAGCAGGTGCGCTCGGTTCTCCATCGTCCGCTGCACGGCGTCGGCCATGCCGAGTTGCTCTTGGCGCGGCTCGTACCGCCCGCCCAGCGCGTCGGCGATGGGGCCGCCAGTTTCGAGCAGGTCGCGGGCGTCGGGCATTATGTCCCCAGCGGCCTGCGCTTCGGCTCGCCATTGCCGCGCGGGTAGGCCTTGGGCGTCGGTCGCATCTTCTCGAGGATCACGATCTTCCCCGTGGGCGTTTCCAGCGTGCCGACGTGGTGGCTCAGCAGCATGTGCAATGCGGTCTTCGCCTGAGCCAACTCCTCGCCTGCCTTCTCGCCCTTGATGAGCAGCGCAGTTCCGCCCGGCTTGACCAGCGGCGTGGCCAGTTCGGCGATGGTCGCCAAGGGCCCGACGGCCCGGGCGATCGCCGCGTCGTAGGTGTCGCGGTACTGCGGATTCCGGCCGGCCTCTTCGGCGCGCAGGGTGACGACCTTCGCGTGTTCCACGCCCAACACGTCCATCGCCGCGCGCACGAAGACGGTCTTCTTGGCGGTCGAATCGAGCATGGTGAACCGCAGGTCGGGCCGGACGATGGCCAGCGGAACGCCCGGCACGCCGCCGCCGGTGCCGATGTCGATGACCGTTGCTCCTTCGGGCAACTCGGCCAGCGGGGCGATGAGTGTCAGGGAATCCAGGATGTGCCGCCGCCACGCCTCGGCTGGTTCCTTGATCGCCGTCAGGTTCATCCTGGTATTGGCGTACAGCAATACACCCAAGAAGCGCCCGAGCTTCTCGACCTCGCCGGGCTCGAAGGCGATGCCCAGTTCGGCCGTCGCGGCCAGGAACTCCGGCGGCGCGGGCAAGGGCTCCTTTGGCGCATCGGCCATGATCTCGGCGATGAACGCCTGGATATCACGATCCGCCTGGGTCGCGGGCTTACGGGCTGGGCCGGGTTCGGACGTTGCTGAGGACGGGCTGGGCATCACCCTCAGCGTATTCAAAGGACGGGCGGTACGACTGCGAAGTCCGCCGCAAACCCACCCCGAGCACCAGCCCGGTCATCAGCCACACCGCCACGATGCTCGACCCGCCATAACTCAGGAACGGCAAGGTAATCCCGACGATGGGCACCAGCCCCACGTTCATGCCCACGTTCACCACCGTCTGGGCCGCGATGAGGGCGGCCAGCCCGACGCACAGCAGCCGGCCGAACGGGTCTGCGCACATCGCGGCCACCCCCAGCGCGCCCAGCAGCCAGGCCAGGTAGATGCCCAGGATGCCCACGCCGCCCCAGAAGCCAAAGCGCGTGACGAGCACGCTGTAGACCATGTCGTTGTGGGCCTCGGGCAGGCGGTTGTAGCGGATGAGGGCGCGGGTGTGCTCGTCGCCGTTGCCGGTGGCCAGGCCCGAGCCCATGACCTTCTGGGCGGTGAAGCCCTGGTAGTTGATGTCGTCGGCCCCGTCGCGGTTGCCCTGGATCTGGCGGATGAGCCCGACCACGCGCTCCTTCTGGTAGGGCTTCAAGAACGGGTAGCTCGCCGGGGCGGCCATGGCGGCGATCAGGGCGATCAGGGCGATGTGCCGCAGCTTGGCGCCCGCGGCGACCACCACCGCCGCCAGGGCGGGCACGATCATCATGGCGGTGCCGAAGTCGGGCTGGAGCATGATGAGGGCGATGGGGACGAAGGCGATCATCGCCGGCCCGAACAACCCCAGGAAGCGCCGATGGCTGCGCCGGTACCGCATGTGCCAGGCCAGCATGATGACGAACACGGCCTTGGCCACCTCGGACGGCTGGAAGTCGATGGGCCCCAAGTCGATCCACCCGCGCGTGCCGTTGCGCGGCGTGACGATGGAACTGGGGATGAACGGCAGC
>CAYGTM010000504.1:0-1975 GCA_964352795.1 uncultured Phycisphaera sp. | reverse complement strand
CGTTGGAGATGGTCAGGCGGCTGATGCCGTCGCCCACGCTGTCGTTGTCGTCGCCTCGCACGTCGTAGTAGACCAACTCGAACCGGCGCGGGAGGTTGTCCTCGACGCCCAGGTACCACCACGCGCCGAAGGCGTGGGTGTTGGGAAACTCGGCCAGATCGACGTAGACGGCGTTGGTCGCGTTGTCGCCCACGCGCACGTTCCCGTCCATGCGGGGTGCCACGCGCGGGGTGTCGTCGACGATGGGGTTGCCCACGAGCGTTTCCCACTCGCTGAGCCACTGCATGGCCGTCCACGCGCCAGAGTCGTCGATGAGGTTCTGGGCATAGGCCGGGTCGGCTTCGAGCACCCCGGCCTGGATGGCATCGATGATCCGCGCCTGCTTCTCGTCCATGGCGAAAGCGAACGGGACGGGGTCTTCTCGTCCATCGGCGCTGGCGATAATGCCGAAAGCGGCAACCTGCCATTGCGGGGCCTGGCCGTTGTCGAAAAGGCCGCCTCGGGTGGCGTCGTCGCGGCGCGAGATCACGACGCGGGCGGTGGTGTTGGGCTCGCGCGTGGCCTGGGCGCCCGAGCCCTCTCGATGGATGGTGAAGGCCAGGCCCTGGATATCGCGTAGGGCGGCGTCGGCGGCCCGGAGCAGTTGCTGGCCGGTGGGCGCGGCGTCTTCCTGGTCATGCTGGTCTTGCTGGCCGTCTTGGGCGTGGCTCTTGGGCGGAAGACCAAGAACCAGCGGCAGTCCGGTCAATATCAGGACCGAGAACGCATGAGACGGCTTTGTGCGGCGCGCGGGCATGGCCTTGCTCCTCCTGATCCAACGATACGGCTGCGATCTGGCGGGAGATTCTACGGTGGAGGCGACGGCGGCGTTCGGCGCATGGCGAGGCGGCCGCCCAAGGATGAATCCCTGGAACGGCCGCCTACTGGGGGGCTCTGGATGTGCGTTGCGGGATTCGGGTCAGGCCCGGGCGTCGCGCATGTCGCGGATGGTGTCGTGGGCTTCCTTGACGGCGGCGTACTGATCGGTCAGCACGGCGTTGAGCGGGCTGCCGGCGGTCTTCTTCAGCACGCTCTCATACTCGCCCTTGATGGCGTCCTCGCCCCGCTCGGCCTCGGCCAGGACGGCGTGCTCGTCGCCATTCTGGATCGTGCCGCGCAGGTCGAGCCACCAGCGATGGATCGCGCCCTTGGCGGTACCCGAATCGGGTGCGTTGACGCCGTTGACGTCGACGACTCGCTTGAGTTGTTCAGCGAACTGGGCGCGTCGTGCCGAGCACTGGCGGAAGTAGCCGGCGATGTCGGCGTTCTCGATCTTCTCGGCAGCGCTCTGGAAGCCCTTGCTCGAGTCGATATTGATCTCGATGAGCGACTTCACGCCGCCGATGGTGTCCTTGTCGAGGTTGGTGATGGTCTCCATGGCGGAGCCTCCTTGATGGATAAGTGTTGATCGGACTGTTCTATGAATGCGTGCCGACAGACGGTGCTCAGCCGAGATCATCGATCGCGTCGCCAGTGTCATCGACGGCGTCGTCCACGGCATCTCCGGCATCTTCCATGGCGTCTCCGGCGTCATCGGCGGCGTCTTCACAGCCGGTGATCGAGGCGGACAGGGCAAACAGGGTAATGGCGCTCGCGGCGGTCAGGCCTTTGGCGAGCGAACGGCGGTTGAATCGAGTAGCCATGCGTGGGCTCCTTGTGGCGTGTTTGTTGAGCGGTGTTGCGGAACGGGATGGATCGAGTTGGACGGTCAGACGCTGATGTTGGTCTTGCCACGACGGGCCAGGCCGAAGATCAGCGAGAGCACGAACAGGATCAGGAAGACGATGAACAAAACCTTGGCGATCGTGGCCGCGCCGGCGGCGATGCCTCCGAACCCAAAGACGGCGGCGATGATGGCGACGATGAAGAACGCGAGTGCCCAACCCAACATGGCAAATCTCCAGGCGTACCGGACTCGAACCTCGGCCCCCCCTCC
>CAYGTM010000503.1:0-1975 GCA_964352795.1 uncultured Phycisphaera sp. | reverse complement strand
GATCTACACCAAGCTGGCCGGCGGCGACGACAAGGGCCAGGGCGGCCACCCCATCGAGCTCGTCCGCTACCAGCTCGCCAACAGCTACAAGGGCCGCGTAGCCGCCGTTGCGGGTGGCCAGCTTCTGCTTGACGATGTCGGCCTGGATGGTCGCGCCCAGGTGGTTGGCCTGGCCGGTCAGATCGGCGCTGTCGTGGTAGTCGGTCTTCTTGCCGTCGGGGCCCGTGGCCTTGAAGGCGTCGTTCCTTGTGTAGCACCATAAGACCGTGACCATGCCCAGGGCGTGGGCGTGGGCGAACATCTCGCTGACGTACTGGATCTGCGTTCGGCTGTCCTCGCTGCCGAAGTAGATCGTCGCCCCCACCGCCACGGCCCCCATCTCGTAGCACTGCTGAACGGTGCCGTAGAGCGTCTGGCTGTGGACGTTCGGGTACGTCAGCAGCTCGTTGTGGTTGAACTTGACCAGGAAGGGAATCTTGTGGGCGTACTTGCGCGCCACCGAGCCGAGCACGCCGAAGGTGCTCGCCACGGCGTTGCAGCCGCCTTCGAGGGCCAGCTTGACGATGTTCTCGGGATCGAAGTACTGCGGATTCGGCGCGAAGCTCGCGCCCGCCGAGTGCTCCACGCCCTGGTCCACCGGCAGGATGCTGACGTAGCCCGTGCCGCCCAGGCGGCCATGGTTCAGGATGGTCTGGAAGTTCCGCAAGACCGGCAGCGGGCGGTCGGTGTGGGCGAAGACGCGGTCGATGAAGTCCGGCCCGGGCAGGCTGAGCGTGCCCTTGTCGAAGCCGGTGGCGGTGTAGCCCAGCAGGCCGTCGGCGTCGGGGCCGAGGATCGAAGCAATATCGCGGCTTGAAGACGGCTTGTTCGAGGGATTGGCGGTCATGGTCGTCACGGCGCGGGCTCCACTGGGCGGTTCTTGCTCGAATCCGCATGGTAGGGCCGGCCCTCGCCGAACGCTCTAGCATTCGGGCGTTGGACGGGCCCGCTCATGGCCCACCATCCGGCCCGCGAACGCTGGCGGCGTGGGCGCTCTCGGGGGGCTGCTCGGTCGACCGGCCAAGGACAACGTCATGGACCTGCTGCTCTCCCTCTGGCTGCCCATCCTCGTGTGCGGCGTCGTGCTGTTCTTCTGTAGCTTCCTGGCGTGGACCATCCTGCCCCACCACAAGCCCGACATCAAGTGGTTGCCCGACGAGCCCGCCCTCTTGGCCCTCATCAAGGCCCAGAACCTCACGCCCGGCCAGTACATGTTCCCCAGGTGCGAGCACGCGGACGCCAAGAACCCAGAGGCCATGGCCCGCTACAAGGCCGGCCCCTGGGGCCTGCTGCGCGTGTGGCCATCGACGGTCAACATGCCCAGGAACCTTTTCGCCACCCTCACGATGTTCCTGATCGTGAGCCTCGTGATCGCCTACCTGGCCTCGCTGGCCCTGCCCACCGGGGCCGGGTTCCTCCGGGTCTTCCAGTTCACCGCGACGGCGGGCGTCTTGGCCTACGGCGCGGGCGGCGGCCTGGGCGAGATCTGGTTCACCAAGCCCCTGCGGGCGAAGATCATGGACTTCATCGACGGCGCGGCGTACGGGCTGGTCACCGGGGTGGTGTTCGCGTTGCTGTGGCCCAACTAGGCGGCCGCTCCCCCGCGAGCGCACGGCAACGGCCGGGGAACGCTTCCCCGGCCGCCACCGGCAACGAAATCGAAGAAGATCCCGCCTCAGGCCGCCTCTTCCTGGGCCCCAAGCTGGTTGCTGGGGTTGCCAAGGAAGACAACTTGCGGCGCCGACCACGGGCTGTAGCGGGGCAGGCGGTCGGGGCTGCCGGCGCCGGCGGCGCCCTTCACCCCGCGGATGCGGTAGTACGCCCGGGGCGTGCCGTTGGGCACGCCCGTGTCGAGCGTTTCGCGTGCGGGCACGCTCGTGATGGTGGTCCAGCTCACCCCATCGGTGAGGCTGCGCTGGACCTCGTAGAACGTGCC
>CAYGTM010000502.1:0-1986 GCA_964352795.1 uncultured Phycisphaera sp. | reverse complement strand
CGTGGATGTCTATAACGCCGCGCTGGCTGACCTGCTCGAGCGTGGGCGCGCGTACCCGGCCTTCGAGGCCGCCGACGAGCTCGACGCCAAGCGCAAGGCCGCCCAGGATGCCAACCAGACGTATCGCTACGACCGCGCGGCCCTGGAGATTCCCGCAGAAGAACGCCTGAGCCGGATGATGGCGGGCGAGCCTCATGTGGTACGGTTCATGGCGCCCGACCACGACGTGGTGGTGGCCGACTCGGTGCTGGGCGAGGTGCGTTTCGCGCAAGGCGAGCTGGACGACTTCGTGATCCGCAAGGCCGACGGCTTCCCGACGTACCACTTCGCGGTGGTGGTCGATGACGAGTCGATGGGCGTCACGCATGTTTTGCGTGGGCAGGAGCACCTCCAGAACACGCCTCGGCATGTCGCGCTCCAGCAAGCGCTCGGGTATCGCACGCCGGTGTATGCGCACCTGCCGCTGATCTTCAATCCCGACAACAGCAAGATGAGCAAGCGGGACAAGGACAAGGCGGTTCGGACCTTCTGCAAGGATCAGAATATCAAGGCCCCGCGCGCCGGCACGATCGAGCCCGCGGCTTTCGATGCCTGGATGGACGACAAGCGCAGCCAGTTGCCCACCGACGAGCTACGCGGGCTCACCGACGCCATCGGCTTTGCGCCGCCGGAGATCGACGTCGAGGACTTCCGGCGCAGTGGATACCTGCCGCATGTGCTGTGCAACTATCTCGCGCTGCTCGGGTGGAATCCCGGCGAGAAGAACGACGACGGCACCGATGTCGAGCACTTCTCGATGGCGTATCTGGCCGAGAAGTTCGACCTGCACCGCATCGGCAAGAGCGCCAGCAAGTTCGACCGCGAGAAGCTCATGGCGTTCAACGCTCATGAGATCCAGAACCGGATGAGCGACGCGGAGTTTGCCAGCGCGTGGCGGGGATGGCTGCATCGCTACGACGAAGCAACCCTGTCAACACTCGGCGATCGGCTGCCCCTGGCCGCCGCCGCCGCACGGCAGCGCACCCGCGTCCTGCGCGAGGCGGCCGGTGTCGTGGCCTTCGCGTTGCGGGATGACTTCGAGTACGATGAGAAGGCCGTGCAGAAGGTGCTGCTGAAGAACGACGGCGAGGGGCTGACCGCCCTGCGCGAACTGGCCCCGGTGCTCGAGGCCATCGAGCGCTTCGAGGCCGACGCGATCGAGGTGGCCATCCAATCGTGGTGCGAATCGCAAGGGCTGGGCATGGGCAAGGCCGCCCAGCCGCTGCGCGTGGCGGTGACGGGTGGGACGGTGAGCCCGGGGCTGGGGCAGACGCTGGAGCTTGTGGGCAAGGTTGGGGCGTTGGGGCGGATCGAGCGGTGCCTCTCGGCCCATCAGGTGCGGAGCTAGGTCAGAATCACGACCGACTGTTCGATGAGCCAGCCCGGCCCTAGGCGCAGCCGTCCTCGAACGCGTTCTGGAAGGCAAGGAAGTCAAAGATCGTCAACTCGCCGTCGCCGTCGAAATCGGCCCGGAGGTCGCCGGCGTCGAAGAGGTTCTGAAAGCAGAGGAAGTCGAAGATGTCCAATGCGCCCGAGCCGTCGCAGTCTGGCGCACAATCCGTTGCATTCGCGAGGATGACGCGGAACTGATCGACGTCGCTCGTGCATTGGATGCGGAAGGCGATGCGGCGGCGGTCGGGGGAGATCTCGAACTCGTCGTAGGTGCCGCGAGTCTGGAACTCGAACTCACGGTCGAAACGGCTGGTTGGGTAGAGGGTCTCGGGGCCGCCGAGGGTGGCGTCGGTCTGCTGCATCGTGAGCGAGCGGCCGATGACGCCGATGATGGGGCGGTCGAACTCGATCTCGCCCTCGGCAAAGTGCAGCGAGGTTCCGGGCGGGTCGAAGTGGAAGAAGTAGGTGTCGGCGAGCACGGGCTGGACGAGAGGCTCATCCTCGAAGTCGCAGTAGCAGTCGAGGTGTGCAGGATCAATGTTGGGATCTCCAGCA
>CAYGTM010000501.1:0-1986 GCA_964352795.1 uncultured Phycisphaera sp. | reverse complement strand
CCCCACTTCCACCCACATCGGCATCAATACCAGATGCCCACGCCACCGGCCCCGGCCGGTGTTTTACGGTCCAGTTCCTGATCTCGCGCGAGGCCGTGGTGCTCGGTGTATCCCTGGAAAGGCGCAAATCAATACTGATTGCGTCGTGAATCTTCAATCCACCCAGCGCACCACCGCCCGCTTCTTCTTGCCCCGCCCCAGCACCGTCAGGCGATCGTGCAGCAGGTGGGCGGTGGTGATGGGCGCGGTGCCGTCGTGGGGTTGGCCGTTCACGCGCACCGCACCGGCGGTGAGGAACTCGCGGGCCTCGCGCTTGCTTGAGGCCAGGCCGGCGGCGATGAGCAGGTCGAGGAGTGGAACACCTTCGGCCAGCATGGCTCGCGGGTGGTTGATCGACGGGGCGTCGGCGATGGCGGCTTCGAGCGCGTCGGCGTTCAGCGACGACAACTCGCCCGAGAACAGCGCCGCCGCGGCGTCGATGGCGCTCCTGGTTTCGCCCCCGCCATGGCGCAGCGTGGTCGCGTGCTCGGCCAGGGCCTTCTGTGCCATGCGCGATCCAGGCTCGGCCTCGTGGCGGCGCAGCAGGCCGTCGATCGCGCCGCGGTCGAGCAGCGTGAAGGTCTTGAGGAAGCGGCCGACGTCCGCGTCGGCGGTGTTGAGCCAGAACTGGTGGTAGTCGTACGGGCTCGTGCGATTGGCGGTCAGCCACACGGCCCCGGCCTCGCTCTTGCCGAACTTGCCGCCGTCGGCCTTGGTCACCAGCGGCACGGTGAAGCCGAAGCTGGCGGCCCGCTTCTCGAGCCCCTCGCGCAGCACCTCCTCGCCCGCGTCGCCGTGCAACCACGCCGGCCGCTGGCGGGTGAGTGGCAGTTCGACCAGGAGGCGGCGGATGAGGTCGAGCCCCGCGACGATGTTGCCCCACTGGTCGCTGCCGCCGCACTGGACGGTGACCCTCTTGGTCAAGCGAAGGTGCGCGAAGTCGAGGGCCTGGAGGATCATGTAGCTGAACTCGGTGAAGCTGATGCCCTGCTCGCGGCCGTGCAGGCGGTCGCGGACCGAGTCGCGCTGGATCATCTGGTTGACGCTGAAGTGCTTGCCCACGTCGCGCAGGGCGTCGAGGAAGCTGACCTTGCCGAGCCATTCCAGGTTGTTCAGGATGGGCGGCTCGGCCAGCCCCGCGCCCGCGAACACGCTGCCGAAGATCGGCCGCTGGGCCCGGACGTTGGCCTCGATGCCCTGCTTGCTGGTCAACTGCCGCTCGGCGCTCTTGCCGCTGGGGTCGCCGATGAGCCCGGTGCCCCCGCCCATGACGACCACCGGCTCGTGCCCGGCCCGGGCGACGTGGACCAGGGTCATGATGGGCACCAGGTTGCCGATGGTCAGCGAGTCGGCGGTGGGGTCAAAGCCGCAGTAGACGCGCTTCGGGCCTTCCTTGAGGTGCTCGGCAAAGCCCGATTCATCGGTGCACTGGTGCAGCAGGCCGCGCCAGCGGAGTTCTTCGAGGAGGTCGATGTGGGTGGAGGTTTCGGGCATGGGCCGAGATGATATCGTCGATGGCTCGGGCCCGCCCGGCTACCCACACCCTGCGTCAAACTCGTTCTGGAATGCCAGGAAGTCGAAGATCGTCAGCGTCCCATCGCCGTCGAAGTCGGCCACCGACAGATCGCCCGCGTCGAAGGCGTTCTGGAAGCCCAGGAAATCGAAGATGGTCAGGTCCCCGTCTCCATCGATGTCCGCCCGACAGGCAAGGCTGCACTCCACCAGCGGGTTGGCCACGATGAAGCCCAGGAGCGGATCGTCGAAGCCGTCCCAGATGCGCTGCTGCACCTCGAACTGCACGAGCGTGCCCCAGCAGACGTTGCTGGCATCGACGTCTCCCGAAACCAGCACGTCGAATGGGAGGCCGTTGAACATGTCCTGGCCGCGATCCGCGACGTTGTCGGCAAAGGCGTTGAATCGGCGGCTGTCCGGATCGCCGGCGAAGCT
>CAYGTM010000500.1:0-1988 GCA_964352795.1 uncultured Phycisphaera sp. | reverse complement strand
GTCATCGACATGCGCGTGGGGGCCAGGCGGGCATTGACGCGGCGGAAGGCCGAGACGAGCACGCCCACGCCGCCCACGCCCACCAAGCGGGCCGAGCGCCCGCGGCGGGAAGAGACGGCGGTGGGTGATGGGGTGGTGGTGCCGGCGGGGTAAGGGAAATGTCGTATAAAAGTAGTTCCGAGAATCACGGAAAATGGCCTTGACAGGACCGGTCAGTTCGAGTATTTTGAGTTCATGCGGACCGAGAACATCCATCCAGGAAGCTCGATTGAGGGCTCTGCCGGGAGCCGGGAGCCGGGCTTGCCTCATCGCTGGCGATCGTCGCCGGGCCCTGGATTTTGGCCTTCGTGTTCGCGGCCGCTGGCTTCGCCAAGGCGCTGAACCCAGGGCCCATTGGTGAGACCGTGGGCTTGCTATTGGGCGGCTGGTCTCCCCCCGGTTGGTCCATTGGAACATTGGTGCTGGCCGAAGTGCTGCTGGCGGCGTGGCTGGTCTCGGGCTGGCGTCCGAGGCTGGCCTTGGCCACGACCATCGGGGCCCTGTTCGCCTTCACGGGGGTGCTCGCCGCCATTCTGCTCATCGAGCCCACCAGCCCCTGCGGCTGTGGCCTGCCTGCCCTCTCGGGCAACACGGCGATCGACAACGGGCTTGGCATCGGACGCAACCTGATCCTGGTCATCATCGCGGTGGTCGCGTGGCCGCCGCGTGGTTCTGTGAGTTCTGTGAGTTCTGTTGGTACACTTCAGAAGGAGATTCGGCCATGATGAAGAACGCAAGGACGTTGGCGTTGGGTGGGTGTCTGGCGGCGCTTGGGACGTTGTCGATCGTGAGCGTGGCGATGGGGCAGGTGCCCCAACCGGCTCACAACTGCTTCTGCGAGGTTCCGGCTGCAGACTCCTGCTCGGGTGTTAAAATCACCGCGTCCGCGCACTGCAATTACCCAGAGGAGTACTGTCGCTGTTTTGCCATCAAAGGCTCTAGCGGTTGCGTGCAAGGCCTGATCGCTACATGCCCTGCGACGCCTGTAGAATGAAACAAACGATCAACTGGCGATATGCGGCCGCAGGAGCCCTGTGTTGCATCGGGCTCCTGGCGGCCGTGTTGGCATTCAGCAACTTCCAAAGCCGCACCACAATCGCATTGCCGGCCCCCGGTCCTGACGACCCGATGCCTTTGGGTTTGGGTCTCATGAGTGTTGAAGACGCCGGCGTTGATGCGGTCGTTGATCAGACAGCCGAAGCGTTGTCGCGGCGGGTGGCCGAGATTTCTTTGCCCCAAGGCGAAGCGTTGGTGGCCGATGTCGAGGGGATCATGCGCTGCTGGCTGAGCGGGACGGCTGACGAGTACTTAGCCTACCTCGAGGGGAACGGAGACAAGCCGCCCCCGGTGCCGCTTTGGGATGACCCCCAGAGGCGAAGCAAGGAATGGCTGGAGTCCACTCGGGCACTCCGGGAAGCAAGTTTTGATCCCAGCGGCACGATCATTCGCACGAGCTACGAGCACAGTGAGTTAATCGCCGACGACTCGGTCTCAAGCGTGACGACGGGCTGGCGGTTCAACAAGTTGTCGGGCTATGACGAGGGCTACATAGACCTGGAGCAAGTGAAGGTGCCCGGCTTGGTCATCCGGGAGATCCGCATTCCCATGCGGTCGAAAAGCCTGGTCCATGGCGTTCAGTTCAATGGTCTGCTCGCCCTTTCTTATGCTCAAGACCCGAGTTCATCGCAATGGACGCTCGTGGCCGTCAGCGTTTACGATCTTCCCCTGAATGACACCGCCCGCATCCCAGCGTTCTAATCCGCCTCAGGTGTCTGTATGATGACTATGCACTACAAGCGCCCCGGCTTCACGCTCATCGAGATCCTCGTGACCATCGGCATCATCGGCGTGCTGCTGGCGATTCTGCTGCCCGTTCTGGCCGGCGGGCGGGGCACCGCCCAGCGAACCGGAAGCCTTGTGAACCTGCGCACCATCGGCCAACTCGTGGG
>CAYGTM010000499.1:0-2000 GCA_964352795.1 uncultured Phycisphaera sp. | reverse complement strand
GCGTCGTCATAGTCCTTGGCGTCTGGCGGGTCGATGGTGGTGATGTAGTCGTTGGTGAGGTCGAGGCGGCCGGGCAGGGCAGTTGGGCCTTCGCTCAGGAAGCGGCCGACGGCGTCGTCGAATGAGCGGGTGGCTTCGCGGGCCTGGTCGAGGCAGGCGTCGGGGAACTCGTCGGAGGGCAGGGCGTAGGCGGCGATGACGGCCTGGGTTTCGACGTCGGGCTGGCCGGCCTCTCCGAGCACGCGGGTGATGACGCCCTCGGCGAGCGCTTGGCCCTCGGGGTATTCGGTGAGGTCGATGATGACCTTGTCGCCCTCGGAGACGTGCTTGCTGTCGGCGTCGGCGATGACGACCGGGCCGATGGAGGTGTTGCCGTCGGGCATGGCCAGCCAGGTGGAGCCGCGCTTTTGCATGGTGGCGGCGTAGCTGGAGCGTTTGCGTTCGAGGATCTCGATGATGCTGGCGATGTATTGCGGGCCGAAGCCCGAGCGGCCGCTGGACTCGCGCTTGCGGTCGCGTCGGATCTTGGCGCGAACGCGGTCTCCCGAGAGGGCCCCCAGGGTGTCGTCTGGCGGCACGAAAACGTCGCCCTCGCGGACGCGGGTGAGGGGCTTGAAGAAGCCGAAGCCCTTGGGGTTTCGGTTGAAGGTGCCCTCGACCTCGTTGTCGGCGTCGCCGAAGCTGGGGAGCATGACCTGGCCAGCGTTGCTCATGGAGAGCAGGCCCTGGTTGACGAGGGCGTCGACGGCGCTCTGGAACTGCTCGGGGTCGTCGGCGCGGAGGTCTTCGACCAGGACGGCGATGGTGGAGGGGGCGTACTGGTCGTGCCCGACGTGGCGGAGGATGGCCTCGCGGTACTTGAGGACGGCTTCTGTAGATGTCGACATGGCGGGCCCTCCTGGCCTTGGAAGCGTTGTTCGGGTGGCGCACGCCTTCCCGTCAAGCCCCAACCATATCGACCCGCCGATGGATTCTCCGGGAAACGCCGCGGATGACCGTCAGATTACGCGGCCTTGCGGTCTTCGCCGCCGGTGGCTTCGAGTGCTCGGACGACCGACCAGAGCTCGTGGCTGAGGCTCTCGCGGCCTGATTTCTTCAGTGCGGGGCCCAAGGCCTTGCAGATGGAGCCGAAGTACCAGATGGCGAACTCTCGGCCTCCCTTGAAGAGGGACCATGCGGCGTCGCCGCTGCTCTGGTATCGCGCGAGGACGGCCCGGGCCGAGGCGACGGCGCCGCAGGTGGCGACGAGGAGTGCCGAGGCGTCGGCGACTTCCACCAGCTTGGAGTGGACGTTGGAGGGCTTACCGCTGGGGCTCATGGGGACGGTGAGCAGGAGTTCGGCGCGTTCGAGGAGATCAACGGCGGGCTCGCCGAAGCGGACGGCGGCATCGTTGCGATCGACGCTTGGGGCTTTGGAGTCGATGGTGTCGAGCAGGCCGGCGGCGACGGCTTCTTCTTCCTTGCCGCCGTGCTGGATGATGAGGGCGGCGGCGGCGAGGCGCTGGGCGGCGGCGGAGGATGCTTCCATGGAGGCGAAGGCTCCGCCGTCGAGGCTGAGGACGGCCTGCATGGCGGTGGCCAGGCCGACCTGGCTTGTGGCTGGCTTGGGCGCTTCGGCCTTCTTGGGCTTGTTGGTTTGTTCGGAGGAGGGTTGCGGTTTGCCCGCGTCGCCCTGGTTGTTCTGGTCTTGCCCCTGCTCGTGCATGACGGCTTGCTCCTGTGCGCGTGCGTCGTGTTGGTCTTTGTCGGCGTGCCCCTTGGCGACGTGGCGGGCTTCCTTGATGAGGACCTCGGCATCGTCGAAGCTGTCGAGCTGGTAGGCGACCTCATCGAACGAGGCGGCCAGGAGATCGCCCACGGAGGTGATGCCCTTCTTGTTGAGGCTCATGACCACCCCGGGCGTGGCGGATCGGAGATCCGAGATCGGCGTGTCACACACCACTTGGGCTCCCGTCGGCATCGAACTGCTCCTTCACACACCGTCTCCCTGTGTGTTCATC
>CAYGTM010000498.1:0-2000 GCA_964352795.1 uncultured Phycisphaera sp. | reverse complement strand
GTCTTCGATGGACCGTCGAACGCATTCGATGGAGCATCGCACGCCTTCGATGGACCATCGAACGCCTTCGATGGACCATCGCGGGCCATCGACAGGCCATCGCACGGCGTCGATGGAACGGCCAACGCCCGCGACCGGGCATCGCCCGACGCGGGCAAGGCACCGCGCGGGCTCGGCGGATGATCGCCCGGCTCCGGTGGCCCGGCGATCGACGACAACCGGGCCCGCCGGATCCGATCATACCAAGGAGCGGCTCTGGGGGGCCGTGGGGTGGGTGTGGTGATGGGACGTTCGAGTGATTTTCTTGCCCCGCCGTCCATCCCGTGCCACTCCGTGGGGACATCTTGCTCGCTCCCCAGCTCCCAGCGGGGGAGCTGTCGAGGTCTTCCGAGACTGAGGGGGGTTTGCCGCCTTCGCCCCAAGCCCAAACAACCGCCAATGATCGCCCATGCCGCTCTTGAGCTTCAACGAGATCCGCTCGCGTGCCCACGAATTCAGCCGCGAGTGGGCCGACGCGACCAGCGAGCAGGGCGAGGCCCAGACGTTCTGGAACGAGCTGTTCCAGGTTTACGGCCTGCGCCGCCGTCAGGTCGCGCTGTTCGAGAAGCACGTCGACCAGCTCGGCAAGGGTAAGGGACGCATCGACCTGTTCTGGCCGGGCAAGGTCATCGCCGAGCACAAGAGCCGCGGTGAATCGCTCGACAAGGCCCAGACCCAGGCGTTCGGCTACGCCGCCGCGCTGGCCGCCAAGGGCAACGGCAAGGAAGCGCCGCGCTACATCCTGGTGTGCGACTTCGAGACCCTGGTCATCCACGACCTGGAGCCGCAGGGCGAGGCGCCCGAGATCAGCATCCCGATCGCCAAGCTGCACGAGCACGTCGAGAAGCTGGGCTTTCTGGCCGGCTACAAGCCCAAGCGGCTCGACCCCGAGGACCCGGCCAACGAGAAGGCCGCCACGCTGCTGGCCACGCTCAAGGACTCGCTCGACGACGGCGGCTACCCGCGAGAGCACCTCGAAGCGTACATGGTGCGCCTCTTGTTCTGTTTGTTCGCCGAAGACACCCAGCTCTTCGACGCCGAGAGCGTGACCGACTTCATCACGAGCGCCACCGAGGAGGACGGCAGCGACGTGGGCCCGCAGCTCGCCCGGCTGTTCCAGGTGCTCGACACGCCCACGGGCAACCGCCAGAGGCACCTCGACGAGCGGCTGGCCACGCTGGACTACGTCAACGGAGACCTGTTCCACGACCAGCTCCCCATCGCCGACTTCGACCGGCCGATGCGCGATGCGCTGCTTGATTGCTGCTCGTTCCGCTGGAACGAGATCAGCCCGGCGGTGTTCGGCTCGCTCTTCCAGAGCATCATGACCGACAAGGAGCGCCGAAAGATCGGCGCCCACTACACAACCGAGCGTGATATCGTCAAGCTCGTCGACTCGCTCTTTCTGGATCGCTTGAGAGAAGAACTCGGCAAGATCGGCAACGACAAGAAGAAGCTGGCCGCCTTCCATGACCGGCTGGGCGAGATCGAGATCCTCGACCCCGCGTGCGGCTGCGGCAACTTCCTGGTGATCGCCTACCGCGAGCTGCGCCGCATCGAGATGCAGGTGCTGCTGCGGCTGTTCCCGCGCGACGCCCAGCACGCCCAGAGCCTGCTGTTCAGCACGAATGACCTCAAGGTGCACATCGACCAGGTGCACGGCATCGAGATCGAGCCCTGGCCGGCCCGCATCGCGCAGGTGGCCATGTACATGATCGACCACATCATGAACGTGGAGCTATCGGCCACCTTTGGCCAGAATTTCGCCCAACTCCCCCTTGGCCGCTATGCGAACATCCACTGCGCCAACGCGCTGCGGACCGATTGGGCCGAGGTGCTGCCGCCAGAGCGGTGCGCGTTCGTACTGGGCAACCCGCCCTTCATCGGCGCAAAGTACATGGAGCGGCCGCAGCGCGACGACGTCGACCTTGTCTGGGGCGACACGAAGGGCGCGGGGTTGC
>CAYGTM010000497.1:0-2002 GCA_964352795.1 uncultured Phycisphaera sp. | reverse complement strand
CAGCGAGGGCGAGGTGCGGCTGGCCGGCCAACCCACCAACGACGACCTCCGCGACTTCGCCCGCAGCACCATCGAGGAAATGGACCGCCTGGGCCGAATGGTCGAGAGCTTCCTCCTGCTCACCCGCATCCGCCAGGGCAAAGGCACCATCAAGACCCATCGCCACTCGGCCAACGACATCCTGATGGACTCGGTGGGCTATTGCAACGCAATGGCCCACCAATACGCCGTCCGTCTGGAACCAACTCTCTACGAAGGTGACGACGACCCCGAAGTCGTCGGCAATGCCGACCTGCTCACCACAGCCCTGGGCAACCTCATCCGCAACGCCGTCCGCTTCTCGCCGCGCGACAAGCCCGTGCGCATCTCTTGCACCTTGCGCGGCCGCCGCGTCGTGTACCGAGTGCGGGACTTCGGCCCGGGCGTCCCCCCCGAAGTGCTCGAGCACCTCTTCGAGCCCTTCACCCAGAGCAAAGACGAAATCCGGCGGGGTCGAGGCACCGGGCTGGGCCTCCAGATCGCCCACGGCATCGCCGAGTTGCATGAGGGCGAGGTCCGAGTCCGCAACCTCAAGCAGGGCTGCGAGTTCTCGCTGCGCTTGAAGTTAGCGGCGGGTAACGCCGGCCAAACACCGGAAGATGAAGCCGCATTCACCTGAGATTCAGCCTGGGATCAACCCCGGAGCCGAAGATGTAAGCATGGTCAGACGTATTGCCATCCCGATCCTGCTCGTGATTGCGATCGGACTGGGGTATTTCGCGGTCGTCTCGCCCACCTCTTCGGGCACCATACACCTCGACATCGCCTTCGTCGGCAGTGTCTTGGCTTTTCTTGTGCTTCTGGTGATCGAACTGGGCAACCAACTGCAACGCACGTCTGCCGAGCATGACACCGTTGATTCTGGTCAGGAGCGAGGGCGGACCTATAACTCCTCTCGAAATCAGAGTTCGGCGACGCGAAGCGTTTGCCACCATTCGTCTTCGTGATGTGACCCAATCGATCGGAGTTCCCGTAATGACCGTCGTCAAGATCATCCTGGCCATCTTCCTCCCGCCCGTGGCCGCCTTCCTTCAGGTGGGCTTCGGCCTCCACTTCTGGCTCAACATCCTGCTCACGCTGATGTTCGGCATCCCCGGCGTGATCCACGCGCTCTGGCTCATTATCTCTGACAAGGCCCCCGCCGCCGGCTGACCGGCGGATGCGAACGCGAGCGGAAAGGACTTGAACCATGACCGCCCAGCCAACACGCCACAACACCCCCGACGCGGCCGCCCAGCACGACCGCGACGAGCGTGAATACTCCAACCAGTCTTCGCCCGACCAGCCCCCGCCCGTCGCCGACCCTCGCTCTCGGCAGATTGCCGAGGCCTCGCCCGAGGGCATCCCAGGCGACCCGAGCACCGACCGCCACGCCGTCAGCCGGATGCTGACCATCAGCGTCGTCGTCATGCTGGCTATCGCCCTGGTTGTCGCGGTCTTCGTCGATCGCTGGATGGGGCTCGGCGTGGGCGCGCTGGCGTTGTTCCTGATGCTGGCCAACCCCGTCTTCTGGGCGGCCATCCTCCGCGTGAAGGAACGCGAGAACAACTAGCAAGAACAACTAACTAGGCTTCTCCCCGGCCTGCTTGTCGTTCCCGAGCACCGGCTTCTTCCAGCCCCAGTCGGCGTCTTTCTCGAGCCGTGTCGAGCTCTGCCGGATGCAACGCCGGCAGATGACCGCCCCTTCCTCACGATCGCCCACGGGCATCGGGCTCTGCCAGCCCGGCTCGTCGCGCTGCTCGAGGCACAACGCGCAGGTCGCCCCCTCGGGCATGGTGCTCTGGCCCAGCAGCACCACCTCGGTGAACGCGATCCGCAGGGCATCGCCGCAGATCAGGCTGCCCTGGTGCCCCTCGACCAATGGGAAGCTGCCGTCCCACTGCCGCCCCGTGTAGTCGGAGATGAAGTCGGTCGGCTGCATGTCCATCGGGTTGGCGCGCGGGGGGTGCATCGGCGGGTAGAC
>CAYGTM010000496.1:0-2008 GCA_964352795.1 uncultured Phycisphaera sp. | reverse complement strand
CAGGAAGAGGCGGGGCAGCTCTTCCGGGATATTTCTCTGGCGATCGTGGGCGCGGTGTCGTTGTCGTTGATCGTGTCGCTGACGGTCATTCCCGCGGCGAGCGCGAGCTGGCTGGGCGAGGTGAAGCAACCAAAGACGCGATTCGGTCGCGCGGTGCGCAGCCTGGGCGGGCTGGCGACGCTTGGCACGGCGATCTGCGAGGCGTTCGGCCGCGGCATCCGCTGGCTCATGAGCTCGTGGCGCGGGTACACGCTGCGGCCGCTGGCGATTATCGTGCTGACGGGAGCGAGCCTGGTGCTCTCGGCGATGCTCATGCCGCCCTTGGACTATCTGCCCGCGGGCAACCGCAACCTGGTGTTCGGCGGCCTCTTGCTGCCGCCGGGCCTGAGCGTGGAAGCGCGCACGGAACTGGCCGAGCGGATGGAGGCGCAGGTCGGGCCGTACACGATGCAGGAGTTGGACGGAGCGGACCCGAGCCAACTCGCGAAGATTCCGCGCGGGTTCGCGCCCGATCCTGAAACCGGTGAGATGGTGGAGATCCCCGCGTTCGAGCCTGTGGCCATCGAGAACTTCTTCATCGGCGCGTTCGGCACGCAGATGTTCGCCGGCGCGACGAGCGCCGACGAGCGCGTGGTGATCCCCATCGGCCAGGTGCTGACCAACACGTTCAACCAGTTGAACGGCGACATCTTCGGCGGCGCGAGCCAGGCGTCGCTGTTCGGGCGCGGCGCGGCCGGCGGCGGCACCATCGATATCGAGATCAGCGGGCCCAACCTGGAAAAGGTCAAGGCCGTGGCCCAGCAGGCGTTCTTCTCGGCGGCGAACATGTACGGGTTCGGTCGCGTGCAGCCCAGCCCGGCGAACTTCCTGCTCGAGCAGCCCGAGGTGCAAGCCGAGATCAACTCTGTGGGGCGCGATCTCGGGTTGACCACCGAGGGCATCGGCCTGGCCGTGCGCGGGCTGTTCGACGGCGTGTTCGTGGGCGACTACCAACTCGACGGCGAGCAGGTGGATCTGGTCATGCTGCCCTTCGGCGGTCGGTTGGACTACCTTGAAAAGATGCTCAGCATCCCCGTTGCCACGCCGGCCGGGCCGGTGGTGCCCATCGACAGCATCGTGGACATCCGGCGCGGGCTGGCGCCCCAGGAAATCAGCCGCGTCGAGGAACTGCCCAGCGTGACGATTAATGTCCGGCCGCCCGAGGGCCAGCCGGTGGGCGAGGTGATCGCCACGATCCGCGAGCAGGTCATCAAGCCGCTTCGTGACAGCGGTCAGATCGATTCGACCATGCGCATCCGGATGGAGGGCACGGCGGCGAAGCTTGATGAGGTGCAGGTGGCGATGTTCGGCGTGGGTTCCGAGGGTTCGAGTTCGAGCGGCGGGACGGGTTCGACGGTGTTGTGGGCCGTGGGCGGCGTGGCGCAGGCGGTGGGGCTCGTGCTGGCGTTGGTGACGGTCGTCATCGCCGTGCGCCGCAAGAAGTTCTTTTACGCCTACGGCGCGGTGGGCATGGTGCTGGTGGGGGGCATCTTCCTGCTGCTGTTCGGCGGGCTGGCGACGAGCCCCGAGCTGCTGACGGCGCGCGTGGTGTGGGCCCTGGCGGTGGTGTACCTGCTGATGTGCGCGTTGTTCGAGAGCTTCTTATACCCGCTGGTCATCATGTTCACCGTGCCGCTGGCGATCGTGGGCGGGTTCGCGGCGTTGGCGTGGGTGCACGCCGCGTCGGTGGCCGACCCGACGATCGCGCCGCAGAACCTGGACGTGCTGACGATCCTGGGGTTCGTGATCCTGGTGGGTATCGTGGTGAACAACTCGATCCTGATCGTGCACCAGAGCCTGAACTTCATGACCCGCGACCCGCTCAAGGACGAGCGCGTGGACGTGTCCGAATCGCACGCGGCCATCGCGTCGGCCACGGTGTCGCGCATCCGGCCGGTGTTCATGGGCACGCTGACCAGCGTGGGCGGCATGCTGCCCTTGGTCTTGTTCCCCGGGGCGGGCTCGGAGA
>CAYGTM010000495.1:0-2008 GCA_964352795.1 uncultured Phycisphaera sp. | reverse complement strand
TCTCATAGTCGTAGGTCGGCATTGTGAATATTATCGCCCTTGCCCGGGGTCAGTATGGTCGATGAGCCCTTGCTGTGAGAGAAGCTCCCGTAGGTCAAGCTTGAGTCGTCCACCTTCGGCCGCACCGGCGTGCAAGCGGGCCAGCACGTCTGTCCCCAGTTCGGCGGTACATCTGCCGTACATCTCGATGAAGTCGGAATCGAGTAACCTCGCGGCATCGTACTTCACCCACGAGTCCTGCTTGAGGTCGTCATGATCGCTCATGCTGAGTACGCACGAGTGATCCTCGTAGGGCTTATCTCGCTTCGTCGTGATGCCCACGACCAAGACCTTTCCGTCGACGGTTTTGCGCGATAGCACGATGTGCAGGTGACTACCAATAGCGGTTTGGTCGAGCCAGAATGCGTACCCCGGGTTCACGAAGCATCCCGCATGCCCTTTGCCCGCTGAGCAACGAATTCCCGCTCAAGTCGGGTGATCTCGGCCTCGGCCTGCAATGACTGACGGATTTCGGTAGCGTCCTCTTCGGAGTATCCGACCGCGAGCAGTATGTCGTGAAGAGGGATGGGCTTGGCGGACTTGGGCTCTGGCTTATTCCTTATCCATTCTTCGAGTTCATTGTGGAGTTGTTCCACGAGCGCCCAATCATCAACCCCCTCGACTCGGGCCTGCACCGTGAGGAGCAGCTCGATAGCCTTCCTTGAAAGCAATCCACGAGGCGGGATGTTTCGAAGATGGATGGAGTAGCCATCCTTGTGAAAATACTCCGCCCATGCCGAAGACCCGACGTGCTCGCCCTTGATGACGTTGTACGTCTCGCTCAGAACCGGCCCGTTGTCCATGGCGACCGCCACGTCGAAGGTAATCGGCCGACCGGTCTCTCGTAGCATCTCTCGATCTGCAAGATACAACAGCTTGAGCAACCGCATGTAGCTCATTCGTTTGCCAGGAACGCGCTCCAAGAGCACGCCTGCGGCTTGAATGGTGGTCTCAAGGTTCATCTGACTACTTCCCTCTATCGACTATATACCACCAACCCCTCGGTATTGTTCTGTTAGGGAACACTAAAATCAATTCTCGGTGCGGCTCATCGCTCCCGACAAGATGAAGGCCAGTTCCAGCGCCTGGGCGTAGTTCAGGCGGGGGTCGCAGGCGGTGGCGTAGTTCTCGGACAGTCGCTCCTGCGTCACGCCAGAGGCGCCGCCGATGACTTCGGTCACGTCGTGGCCGGTGACCTCGACGTGCACGCCGCCCAGCACGGTGCCGGCCTGCTGGTGGGCGGCCATCGTGCTTCGCAGTTCGGCCACGATGGCGTCGAAGCTGCGTGTCTTGCGGCCATCATCGGCCACATGCCCGTTGCCGTGCATGGGGTCGCACAGCCAGACGGCTGGCTCGCCCGACTTCTCGACGGCGTGCAAGATGGGTGGCAGGGCGTCGACCTTGGTCGCGCCCATGCGGGAGATCAGCACGATCTTGCCCGGCTCGCGCTTGGGGTTGAGCGTACGCAGCAGGGCGACAGCGTCGTCGGGGTCGATGCTCGGGCCGATCTTCACGCCCACCGGGTTGGCGATGCCGCGGAAGAACTCGACGTGGGCACCGTCGAGGGCGCGGGTGCGCTCGCCGATCCAGGGCAGGTGGGTGGTGAGGCAGTAGTGGCCTTCGCGCCTGGGCACGCGACGGGTCTGGGCGCTCTCGTAGTCAAGATTCAGCCCCTCGTGGCTGGCGAAGAAGTCGACGCGACTGACCTGCTGGATCGAGCCCTCGCCCACGAGCTCGGCGAAGCGGATGGCCCCGCGCACCTCCTGGCTCATGCGCTGATACCGCTCGCGCAGGTCGTCGGTCAGTTGGGCGTTGGTCAGGAATCGCAAATCCCACTGCTCGGCGTGGTGCAAATCGGCAAAGCCGCCGGTCGCCAGCGAGCGGATGAAGGGGCGCGTCATGGCGGCGGGGTGGTAGCCGGCGAGCATGAGGTCGGGGGCGGGCCGGGGGGAGTCGGCGGCGGGCCCGG
>CAYGTM010000494.1:0-2012 GCA_964352795.1 uncultured Phycisphaera sp. | reverse complement strand
CCGCCCAGCTCGAGGCCGACGCCCAGTGCGCCCGCTGGCTGCGCCGCATCGAGCCACTGTCGACCATCGGCAACCTCGCGCCGCTGGTCGGGCTCGCGGGCACGGTCTGGGGCATGATCCTCGCCTTCACCACCATCGGGGCCGAGGGCGGCGCGGCCGGCCCGGCCCAGCTCTCGCTCGGCATCAGCAAGGCGCTCTTCCACACGTTGCTGGGCTTGTGCCTGGCCGTCCCGGCGCTGCTCGCGTACGGCTTCCTGCGGGCCCGCGTCGATCGCTTGTGCGACCAAGCTACCAGCACGACCACCCCCTTGGTCGATCGCGTGGCCCACCGCATCGGTGAGCAAATGGGTGAGCAAACAGGTGGGACCGGCGCATGAAGCGCCGCCGGCCAACGAGCAATGGCGCAGGCCACCCGAACCTCACGCCCATGATCGACGTGGTCATGTGCCTGATCGTGTTCTACCTGCTCGTGGGCCAGCTCGCCAGCGACCAGCGCAGCGACCTCACCCTGCCGCGTTCGGCCACCGGCGACGAAGCTCAAGAAGCCCAGGCCGCCTTCGTGAACGTCCGCCTCGACAACGACGAACTCATGCTCGACGTGGACGGCTCGCCCGTGCCGCTCACCCAACTGGGCCGCAGCGTGCGCGCCGCGCCCTCGGTCCACCTGCGGGCCGACGCGGCGCTGCCCTACGAACGCCTCTCGCCCGTGCTGGCCGAGCTGCGCCGCGCGGGCGTGCGCTCCGTGCGCGTCGCGACCGAGCAAACCACACTTGGTGGGAGCTAGCGCATGCGCCGCGCCCGAGACCCGCGCCACATCCAAGGCCCCAATCTCGCGCCCATGGTCGACGTGGTGCTGGTGATCCTCATCTTCTTCATGGCGTCGATCGTGTTCGTCGGGCCCGAGTGGTTCCTGCCCGCGGCCCTGCCGGCCCAGAACACCGAGAAACAAGCCGAATCGCTCGACCCCTACGCCCTGCCCGACCCCACGCTGAGCGTGCGCGTCTCGATGGTGGATGGCTCACCGGTCGTCGCCGGCTTGGGCCCCGGCGTGGTCTCACTCACCGACTTCGAGCCCCACGCCCGCGCCCAACTCATCGGCACCAGCGCCGAAACCATCAAGATCCGCCTGAGCGCCGACGACGGCGTCGCCTGGCAGCACGTGGTGACCACCCAGGACATCCTCACCCGCGTCGGCGTCCGCCAGATCGCGCTCGAGCCAGCAGCGCTATGATCCTTGCGACAACTACACTCCTGTAACTTTTGGCACGCCGATTGCCAACCCTCTTACATCACTGGCTGATATTTCTGCGGGAATTGCGGAATCCCGCATGACGAAGCCCCAGCCACGCATCGCCAAGGGTTGGCCATCGCAAGCCAAATCATCGAACTGAGTTCAGAAGGGGAAATCATGCCGTCGCACACCCAGCCCCAATCCAGAGCAGCAACTCGAAACCTGCCCATCACCACCCTCTCGACTCTGGCACTCTTCCTTGCGGGCGGGCAGGCCATGGCCCAAGATTGGGAGTTCTTCCCCACCACCAGCCCCTACCCCCAGAACATCCCCCAGGGCAGCGACGCCCCCGCCAACGACGAGGTGTGGGTCGTGGGCAATAACTTCTTCTTCGATCCCTTCCCCATCTCCTACAACTTCACCTTCGCCATGCGCTTCGACGGCACGCGGTGGAACTACGTCGCCACGCCCGAGCTGGACGACTCCTCGCTCCACGGCGTGATGAAGATGCCAAGCGGCGAGGTCTTCGCCGTGGGCTCGTACGAGCCCGACGGCGTGGACGGCCAGACGCTCTTCCTCCGCTACGACGGCACGTCGTGGACCATCGGCGACAGCCCGACCAGGCGCGGCGGCTCGAGCTTCAGCGGCATCGGCCGAGCAGGCGGCGACGTCTGGGCCGTCGGCGGCCAGGCCACGCTCGAGCCCCCACCCTCGGCCACCGGCCAGCCGCTGGCCGCTCGATGGGAGGGCGATGAGTGGGTGCGCTACGAGGCCGAGGCCC
>CAYGTM010000493.1:0-2016 GCA_964352795.1 uncultured Phycisphaera sp. | reverse complement strand
GCCCTATTCGATCGCCTTCCTGATCGGCTGGATGATCCTCTTCTACGTCTGGGTCTTCGGCTTCGGTTTCCCCGTCGGGCCCGATGCTCCGACACATTTTCCCTAAGTGAGCCACGCCATGGAAGTCCCACACGCCACGCCGCCGCAGACGCCCATCGAGCCCCACGCGGGCCGCTTTTCGAGCACGGTGAAGCCCATCAGCGAGTTCCGGCCTGATCGGGACGGCCCGGGCGCTGTCGCCATCGTCGGCATGCCCTAGTACACGGGTGTGTAGCTCATCATTGGACGGGCGGGTGCGAAGGAGGGGCCGAGCGCGATTCGTCGTGTGCTGTCGCGGATGGGCGCAGCAAGCCCCGCATGGTTCGAGTGGCCCGAGGTCTACGACGCCGGCGATGTGCTCCCAGCCGGCGACGACCTTGACGAAACGCACCGCCGCGTAAGCGAGGCTTCAGCAGCATTGGCAAGCGCCGGTCTATATCCATGTGGGTTCGGGGGTGGCCACGACCTGACGTTCGCCTTCGTCCGTGGAGTGATCGACGGTCTTCCAGATGACGAGAAGCCACGCATGGGTGTGTATCTTGACCCTCACCTCGACGTGCGTGAGACAAGAGGTTCTGGTATGCCATTCCGACGGCTGATCGAAGAGTGTGGGGTACAAGCCTTGCATTGCACCGGTTTCGAGCCGAGCGTGAACGACGGCGAACACTGGGCCTGGTTCAACGAGCACGGGGGACTCCGGACGGATCTCGACACTCCCTCGCCCGAGCAGCCGTTCTTTGCCAGCCTTGACCTCGATGTCCTCGACGCGGCTTTCGCGCCCGGGGTGAGCGCCATGAACCCGAGCGGACTTCACGCGAACGAGTGTAGCTACTGGCTCGGTCAGATGGCCAAATCAGATTGGTGCCGCTGCTTCGACATCATGGAACTCAGCCCGCCACACGACGACCGCGACCGGACGGCCCGAGTTGCGGCCTACCTCTTTCAGCAAGCGCTCTGGTCGATCGCACGCGCCGATGTCACAAGATCGTTCCTACCTTAGCCATGACCCCCACCCTCATCACCAACGCCCGCATCCTCACCCTCGACGAGACCCTGGGCGACGGCCCCCTCGGCCTCATCGAACACGGCTGGATCCGCTTCGAAAACGGCGTCGTCGCCGAACTCGGCTCCCACTCCGACCCCGATGCCCGGTGCCCGATGCCCGATGCCCGCCTCCAGCCCGATGCCCGCGTCGTCCTCGACGCCAACCGTCGCGTCCTCATGCCCGCCTTCACCGACTGCCACACCCACGCCTGCTGGGCCGGCGATCGAACCGACGAGTGGGCCGCCCGCCTCGCCGGAGATTCTTATATTGATCTTCTCAAGGCCGGCGGCGGCATCATGTCCACCGTCCGCGCCGTGCGCGAAGCCAGCCAACAAGAACTCGCCGACCTCCTCCTCGAACGCCTGCACACGATGCTCGCCCACGGCACCACCGCCGTCGAAGTGAAGTCCGGCGACGGCCTCACCACCGCCGACGAGCTCAAGATGCTCCGAGCCATCCACGACGCGGCCGACCGCTTCCCCGGCACCGTCATCGCCACCGCCTGCATCGGCCACGCCCTGGACCCTGACCTCCCCCGCGACCGCTTCATACGAACCACCATCGACGAAACCCTCCCCGCCGTCTCAGCCGAGTTCCCCGGCATCGCCATCGACGCCTACGCCGAGCCCGCCGCGTGGCATGTATCTGAATGCTTGGAGTTGTTCGACAAAGCCCGGCGTGCCGGCCACCCCTGCCGCGTCCACGCCGACCAGTTCACCAGCTTCGGCATGGTCGAGGCCGCCCTGGACCGCAACTTCCTGAGCGTCGACCACCTCGAGGCAAGCTCTCCCGCCTTACTCCAACGCGTCGCCCAGAGCCACACCCACGCCGTCGTCCTCCCGTGCAGCGGCTTCCACGTCGACCGCCGCTACGCCGACGCGAGAACCCTCCTCGACCACGGGGCAAAGCTCTGCATCGCAACAAACATGAAC
>CAYGTM010000492.1:0-2025 GCA_964352795.1 uncultured Phycisphaera sp. | reverse complement strand
CCCACACGTCGTCGGAAGCGATTGCGACCACGTCGCTGAGGTGGGCGACGTCGCGCAGGCCGATGTCGTAGAGCTCCCAGCGCTCGCCTTGCCAGCGGTTGATGAAGGCCGTGACGGGGAAGCCGCCCACGCCGGTCTGCTCCCCCCGGCCGACGGCTACCCGCGGCCGCTCATGCTCAAGTACGACGGCACGACCTGGACACGCATGGATGTGGCCACCCCGCCCGACGGCCATCACCAATGGTTCCGCACGATGTCCATCACCCCAAGCGGCGACGTGTGGGCCATGGGCCAGTACTACCGCCCCGCCGAGCAGGCTATTCACGTTGATACGCAGCGATTGAACGCCAGCGACACCTGCCGCGCCGACCTCGACGGCGACGGCACCCTCACCATCTTCGACTTCCTTGAATTCCAGAACCTCTTCGACGCCGGAAGCAGCGAAGCCGATTTCGATGGCGATGGCGAGTTGACCGTCTTCGACTTCCTTGCATTCCAGAACGAATTCGACGCCGGGTGCGCGTAAGCCTCAAGCCATCCCTAACACCGCCGTCGCCACGCCAAGATAAATCAGGATCCCGCTGATGTCCATCAGCGTCGCCACCAGCGGGCTGCTGATCGTCGCGGGGTCGAGCTTCATCCTTTCCAATACCAACGGCAGCAACCCGCCCAGCAACGCCGCCCACGTCACGATGCCCACCACCGCGAGCCCCACAGCGATGCCCACGCGCAGCGGGTGCTCGGTGCTGGCCAGGCCGATGGTGTCCACCAGCAGCACGATGCCCACGCCCATCACTCCCAGGACCAACCCCAGGATGGACCCGGTCGCCAGCTCCTTGCGCGCCACGCGCCGCCAATCGCCCGGCGAGACCTCCCGCAGCGACACCGCGCGGATCAACAAGCTCGCCGCCTGAGTGCCGGTATTGCCGCCACACGAAATCATCAATGGCACCAGCATCGCCAGTATCAAATGCGTCTCGAGCGCGCCCTCGAACCGCCCAAGAATCGCAATCGTGAACACCTGCACCACGAACAGCACGCCCAGCGCAATGCCGCGCTTGCGCAGCATGTCGAGAAGCGGCGTCTTGATGTAGGGCTCGTCCAGCGCATCCACGCCGCCCAGCAGTTGGATGTCTTCGGTGGCCTCTTCTTCCACCACGTCGGCCACGTCGTCGATGGTCACGATGCCCAGCAGCACGCCCTTGCTGTCCACCACCGGCAGCACCGTGCGGTCGTAGTCCAGCATCGCCCGGGCCGCCTGCTCCTGGTCGTCGGTGGCGCTGAGCGCCTGGTACGCGTCGTCCATGATGTCGCGCACCGTCTGGCCCGGGTCGGCCAGCAGGATCGACCGGATGTACAAGTCATCGATCAGCTTCCCGCTGTTGTCGATCACGTACACCCAATGCACCGTCTCGGCGTCCCGCCCATACCGCCGGATGTGGTCGAGCGCCTGCTGGATGGTCCACTCGGGCCGCAACCGCACATAGTCGGGGGTCATCAACCGGCCGACGGATTCCTCTGGATAGCCCAGAATCTGCTGGGTGACCTTGCGATCCTCGGGCTTGAGCTGGCTAATGAGCCGGGTGGCCGCCTCGGTGGGCATCTCATCGAGCAATGCCGCCCGGTCGTCGGGGTCCATCGCCTGGAGCATGGTGCGGGCGGCCCGATCCCCCAGCGCCTCGATAATGGCCTGCTGCTGGTCGGTTTCGAGCTCGGCGAACGCCTCGCCGGCCAGGTCTCGCGGCAACAGCCGGAACGCCACCGCCGCCTCGGCGGGCTCGAGCAGGTCGAGCACGGCGGCGACATCAAAGGGCGGCATCGGTGCCAACGCCTCGCGCAGCTCCCGATACCGCTTGGCCTCAATCAGTTCCCGGACCTCGACATTCAACAGTTCGGCGGTGGGGTTCATGGCCTCAATGGGAGCCTTGCCGGCGGCCAATGGCAAGCCTAGAGAACCACAAGGGTAATCCCTGTATCAGTTATCTATCAACTTGATAGATATTGATAGTTGGCACCACCCCGCCC
>CAYGTM010000491.1:0-2028 GCA_964352795.1 uncultured Phycisphaera sp. | reverse complement strand
ACGTTGCCCTCGCTGCCCGCACCGTCGGGAACATCGGGATCGGGCGGCTGGGGGATCATCAGCAGCAGCTTCTCCAGCTCGGGCTCCAGCCCGGCCAGTTCCTGCTCCAGCTCGTCGATCTGCTGCTTCAGCTTCGCCGGCCCCGCCTTCAGCTCGTCCAGTTCCGCCTGCAACCGGCTCGCCTCGGCCCCCACGGCCTTCTTGATGCGACCGGCGAGCTGCCCCATCTTGGGGCCATTCTCCTTGCCCAGCCTGTTCTGCTCGGCCTTCAGATTCTCGCTCTTGGTCATCAACTCGCGCCGCTGGCCGTCCAGTTCCACCACGCGGCCGATATCGACCGCCGCGTGCTTGCGCCGGGCGCCGTCGATGTAGTGCTGGGGGTTCTCACGCAGGTGCTTGAGGTCGATCATGGGGAGCCATCGTACGCGCTCGCGCGGCGGGTCCGGGTTCCTCCCCCCGATTGCCGATTGCCGAATGCCGAATGCCGCCACCACCCTTGGGCGATCGCGGCAATCGGGATCCGGCATTCGGCAATGGACAAGCGGCAGAACACGGCCCCGCGCCGGCTCGCCGGCTGGCTGGCCCGACGCCTCGCCGGGCGCGAGCGCGCCCGCGACGCTCTCCTGGTTGCCGCTGGCGCCCAGGGGCAGGGTCACGGGCAGCGAGAACGCGCTCGGCCCGGCGAAGCGCTCGGCCCGCACGCGGTAGCCGACGCTCAAGACGCCGCTGGGCGTGGCCTGGTCGACGAACGCGCGCTCGGACACCGTCACCAGCGTGGTCCACGGGCTGGTCTGCCCGGAGGTGCCGGTCGTGCGGCGTTGCAGGGTGAAGACCGTGCCGCCCACGCGGCTGCCGCCCCATGTCAGGTTCGCCCGGCCCTCGGTGTCCAGGACGATCTTCAGGTCCGTGGGGCTCTCGGGCACGCCCAGGGGCTCGGGGTCCTTGGGCGGGGCGATCGACGCGAGCGCGTACACCGCGCCGGGGTTGGCGCTGTTCTTGGCGAACGAGTCGATCGAGCGGATGCAGGCGCGCCCGTCGTCGACCGCCAGCCCGATGGCGCTCAGCCACTCGACGCGGGCGTCCTTGGCGTCTTGTCGCTTCTGCTGGTACTCGTCGTAGAGGGCCCGGGCGGTGGTCGTCTTGGTCCCCGTCTCGATGGCGAGCTGGAGGGCCACGCCGATGGCGGCCTGGTTGGTTTCCCAGCCGTCCACGCGACCTTCCAAGTACTGCAACTGCTGAACTTTTGTCTGCGGCAAACGCATTGGCGTCTCCAGATCGTTGGCCGGACGGTGGGGCGCTCTCGCCGCGATTGCCAGGCCGGTCCGTGCGGCCCCGCCCACCATGGACGGCCGCCGCGAACCTTCCATCGACGGGCGCCGGGGCGGCCTTCACTCGAAAACGAAAAAATCGTCACAATCGTTCCCGCCACCGCCCGAGCGGCCCCGGGGGCCCCCTCCGATCCGGCCCATTGCCCATTGCCCATTGCCAGTTGCCACGAACACCCAGGGACGCCCGTGGCAATGGGCAATGGGCAATGGGCAATTGGGAAGAAGGGCGCAGGCCCGCCGCCGCCCACCGCCGTGGACATCGGGCGGACCTTGGCGATTCTCGGACGAAACGGCGCGAAACCGGCCGGGAATCGGCGTTTTTCGGCCCGCAGGGGCGACGATGGCGGCCCGTAGAACTCGAAACCGGAATTGTACGCCGTCGTACCGAAAAAGTATGGCGTCGTACAAAAGAGGTATGACGACGTGCAGAAAGGTTGCGACGACGCACAAATGGGGTATGACGACGCCTCAAAAAGGTACGAGGGCGCACAAAAGAGGTATGGCGACGCACAATAGCGGTCCGGCGACGCGCGGGAACGATGCGACGACGGACACCCGCGCGATGGCGACGCGCCGCGGCGGGGCGCGCGCGTACCCGCCCCCCTCCGTCCGAGCCCCGAGCGCGAGCGAGGCGGTCTTCATCCGCACGAAGACCCCTCTCGCTCGCGCGCGGGGCTCGGATCATGGGAGCGTCCCGGAC
>CAYGTM010000490.1:1218-2037 GCA_964352795.1 uncultured Phycisphaera sp. | reverse complement strand
GTTCACGAGGTCGCCGAAGTAGCTGGGCAGCGTGCGGGCTTCACCGTCGATGGTGAGCGTCTCGGTGGGCTTGGATCGTGGCTTGGCGTATTGACCGGCCAGGCGGCCGATGCGGACCACGGGCTTCTGCGAGCCATGAATGAGCACGAGGCTCATCTGGAGGAGGATCTTGAGCGTGGCGGTGATGGTGGCCGGCCCGCAATCGTCGAGGGTCTCGGCGCAGTCTCCGCCGTGGATGATGAGGCGTTTGCCGAGCTGGGCGTCGGCCAGGTGGCTCTTGAGGCGTTCGATCTCCCACGAGGTGACCAGCGGGGGCAGGCCGGCCAGGCGGGCGACGACACGCTCGAGGGCGGCGAGCTCGCCGTAGTCGACCGCCTCGCCGCGTGGGCGGGCTTGCCAGCTCGTGGGCGTCCAGGGCGAAGTTCGAGATGATGGGGCGGTGGAGTTGGGCACGGTCGGCTTTCTTGGCGCGTTTTTTGCGCGTTCGGGGAGATTTTTCTTTTTTTCGTCGGTTTCGCTTATGGACATGGATGGATACGTCGATGGACCTTGCGTTCGGGGTTATCCGCCACTGACGGCGGCCGGACGAAATGGACCCAGGCCGCACAAACCATATCGCCCGGCTCAGTAGGACCGAATCGATCCTCCCGGGACCAACGCAACTCGCGGCCATTTGGAGACTCAGGAATGCCCAGGACAACGACGACTCGCCGCGGCACCAAGACCGCCAGCCGCACCCACGCGGCCCGTACCGCCCCCAAGCGCCGCACGCGGACCACCGGGAGCACCACTGCCATCAAACGCAAGACCGCCAAGCCG
>CAYGTM010000490.1:0-1208 GCA_964352795.1 uncultured Phycisphaera sp. | reverse complement strand
CCAGCGGCAGCAAGACCACCGCTCGCAAGAGCACCGCCCGCAAGGCCACGGCCAAGCCGGCCGCCAAGCGCACCACGACGCGCAAGACCAGCACGACGGCCAAGCGCACGACCGGCACCACCGCTCGCAAGACCGGCACCGCCGCCAAGCGCACGACCGCTCGCAAGACCGGGACCACCGCCAAGCGGACCACCACTGGCAAGCCCAGCGCTCGCAAGACCACGGCCCGCAAGACGACCGCTCGGACCTCGGCCCGTAAGACCGCGACCAAGCGTCCCACCGCCAAGCGCGCGACGGCTCGCAAGACGGCCACCGGCAGCCGTACCACGGCCCGCAAGAGCACGGCCAAGCGCGCCACCGCTCGCAAGACCACGGCCCGGACCAGCACGGCCCGGTCGACCACAGCTCGCAAGGCCAGCGCTCGCAAGAGCCCGGCCCGTCGCGCCACCTCGACGACCCGCAGCCTGACCCTGGCCGCGCGTCGCTCGACCATGCGTCGCGCCGCCTGAGATTCATCGGCTTCCCCGGCCGGGCGATAAGCGGCCCGGCCCTGCTGCTCACGCCAGCCCCATATGGGGCTGGTTTTTGTTCATGCTCCGAATAGTGGCGAGCGCATCCGGGTTTGCGTGGGACCACGGCGAATCATTCAACGCGAACCCACAAAACCCCACTTGAAGGAGGCCCAACATGCCCCGCTTGAACACGATCGACCCGAAAACCGCCACCGGCAAGGCCAAGGAACTCTTCGACGGCCCGCTGAAGGGCAAGCACCTGAACATCTTCAAGGGCATGGCCAACGCGCCCGCCGGCCTCCAGGCCTACCTGGGCATGGCCGGGGCCTTGGGCGAGGGCGAGTTGTCGGCCGCCGAACGCGAGGTGATCGCGCTGGTCACCGGGCAGCACAACGACTGCGAGTATTGCCTGGCGGCCCATACCCACATGGGCAAGGGCGCGGGGCTGAGCGAGGCCCAAACGCTCGATGCCCGGCGAGGCGAGATGGATGACGCGAAGCTCAACGCCCTGGCCGGGTTCACACGGGCCCTGCTCGAGAAGAAGGGGCACGCCAACGAGGGTGATCTCAAGGCCTTCAAGAGCGCCGGCTACACCGACGGGCACGTGGTGGAGGTCATCGCCAACGTGGGGCTGAACTTCTACACGAACTTCTTCAACCATGTGAACGGGACTGAGGTTGACCTGCCCAAGGCACC